>JAUTWX010000075.1 GCA_030838385.1 Acidobacteriaceae bacterium | reverse complement strand
GTCGCGTCATCGTGTTCCGCGGCTTCCATGCGCGAGCGGCTGAGGCGCGCGTGCACGGCGGCGAGCAGCTTCTCCGAGACTGGTGTTTCGGTGAGCGGCAGCAGCAGCGCTTCATCGAGCGGCGTGGAGGAGCGCTGCGACTCCGGCTCGAACTTGCGGATGGATTCGATCTCGTCGCCGAAGAAATCGATGCGCACAGGGCGATCCATCTCCGGCGAGTAGACGTCGAGGATGCCGCCGCGGCGGGTGAACTGGCCGGGCATCTCGACGATGTCCATCTGGCTGTAGCCGATGGAGCGGAGATGGTCGAGGAGCATCTCGATGTCCACCTCTTCGCCGCGGCGCAGTTGCTGCGCGAGGCCGGCGTAGTAGGGCGGGTCGAAAAGGCGCATGCAGGCGGCTTCGACCGGCGCGACGACGATGGAGGTGCGATGGGTGGCGATCTTCCACAGGACGGACGCGCGCTGCTCCTGCACATCCGGATGCGGCGAGATGCCTTCGAAAGGCAGCACGTCATGCGCTGGCAGGCGGAGGATGCGCTTGGGCTCGACCGCACCAGTGAGCTCGGCGGCTGCACGCAGCATCAACGCGAGCGATTCGGCGGCTTTGTTGTCGGCGACGAGGACGACAATCGGCGCCTGGGCGGCGTGCGCGAAGAGCGGAATGCAGAGAGCGCGGGCAGTCGCGGTGAGGCCAGAGACACGACGGCGCCCTCGCGCGAGGCTGAGATGCCGTCGCACACGTTCGAAGCCATCGGTGTGCTCAATGCTCGCGAGAGCGTCGCGAACAAAGGGGAGGATCATGCATCTTGATTCTATGGCCTGTCTGGTTTAACGGTAACGGTACCCACCCCCTATCCCTTCCCGTCACCGGAGACCGCTTTGTAAACCCCGCTGCAGCATGGAGTTAGGCTTACTTCCGAGGGCTAAATATGTCCAAGCATTGGGGTCAACGCTAAAAATGTCATTCCATTTGGTTTAGCGCACGGATTTGCTCCATTTCCGGTGCGACAGTGTCCGGAAGGTCGCGGCTGAGAGTCTTGCTATGACTTACAAAGACGAAAGCCACGGCGCGGCCGTGGCTTTCGTTGACTGATACTGCTCTATTCCCAGTGTAGCAATTTGGCGGGAGTGAATTGGCGGGTTTCTGCGTGTTTTTTGGTGCGGTGTTTCATTCCGGGATTGGCGAGCGGGGTGCCGATTTTCCGCCAGCCTTCTTCAGGGCTGTTTGATCTCCGTTGCGGTCAGTTCGAGTTCGGTCTTGCCGGTGTCGCTGAAGTTGTCCGAGATGAAGATGATGGTTGGCTTGTCCAGGGTCACGACCACACTTGACTCCCACCTTGTCTGGCGCATGATCGGCACGTTGGGCACGGGGCTGGGAGCAGATTTGGCGACGCTGCTCAATGCTGCGGAGACCTGCAGGCTGAGCTGGCGATCATAAATTCGGGGATGGAAGGTATCGATGTCCGTGCCAATATCCTGATACTGGATGTCGGTGCCGCCCGTCCCGACGGCTATGGGGAATTTGTCGCCAGTCCGTATCTTGGCCGGTGCGCTATCGCCGCCTGCTCCGATGATGGCGAAGTAAGCGCGGCTGTTCGTGATTTTGCCGTTGGCATCCACCTCCAGCAAACGATAGGTGAGCTTGTAGTGAGTCAGGGGACTATCCGGCGCTTTGTCCTGGGCATGGACGATTGCCGGTGTGAATGCAACCACGGTGACAACCACGGTGAGCAGGGCGGCAGTGAATGGTTTCGGCAAAGGCATGGATGCTTCTCCTGTTTTGCAGAGAGTGTTACTGCAAATGTTGCGTTTCCTGAGGTTCCGAAAGCGCTGCGATGTGAATGGGCTCTATCGAGAGCGGTTTGGTGTCCGGCGGAGCGCGATCGGCTGCTGCGCTTGTGAGGACCTGCCGCGCCTGCCCGGGGTGCCTCGCTGCGAAGTTCAGCAGGATGCTTTCTTCGGCGGTTAATGGACTAAGGGATGGAAAAGAGCTGGTGCGCGCGGGGGCCGCATGCTCACTACGGCGGGTGCGGCGTGAGGTGAGGACCGCCGGTGGGCGGATCATCTGCCGCGGTGTGGCTGCCACCGGTGCAGGTGATTGAGAAACGCTGGCGATCGCTGGCTTGGCAGCCGGCTGGGGACGAGGCGAGCGCGCGGGCGGATGCAGGAGCAACGCAATCAGAATCGCGGCTGCACATGTAGCTGCAGGTGCGAACAGCCAAAGCCGCTTTGGACTTGGCTCTGCCTCCGCGGCGCGGGCAAGGATGCGGGTGCGCAGCGCCGGGTCCGGCTCCTGATCCACGTAGCTGGCGAGCGCCTGATCCAGCAGCGTGTCGAGTTCGTTCTTATGTTCATCGGGCATGACGATTCTCCGTGTCTGGGCCCAGTTTCTGCTTGAGCAACATGCGTGCGCGCTGGATGCGGGTGCGGACGGTGCCTTCGGGGATGCCGAGCGCGGTGGCGATTTGCGCGGAGGTCATCTCTTCGAGCGTGGAGAGCACGAGCGGCTGGCGGAGCTCCTCGGGCAGCGTATCGATGAGGCGATGGATGCGCGCGATACCGCTGTTTGAGACCGCGGCTGCTTCGGGCGAGTGATCTGTCGCTGTGATGGTATCCATTTCGATGCCGCCGTCCTCTCTGGCGGGACGCCGTTGCCGGTCGCGCGCCATGCGCCAGACGACGCGTGCCAGATACGCGCGCTCGTCTTTTATCTCCTCTGCGAGGCCTTGGATCCCATGCCATGCGCGCTTGCGATAGAGGCGCAGAAAGCATTCCTGCACCACATCGTCCGCATCACTGCGATTGCGCAGCAGCGCCCAGGCGACCCGGAAGGCGAAGCGCATGTTGCGTTCGACGAAGAGCTGGAAGGCAGCTTCGTCTGCGCGTGCCCCTGCTTCTGACGCCTCTCGGGGCACAGCCGCGCCCTCCGTCCAGTTGTGAGTGGTGGCCAGATCCATGCGCCGCTCGATTCACTGGCTAAGACGAGCGGGAGGGGTGTGGTGTTCGGAAATATTTGGGACTGGCCGTCCGGGCGATTGCGCCTGCGGCGCGTGCTGCTGGGTTGGCTTCCTTTGGTCGCTCACGGCTGGCTAGGTGATATCTCTGCCCCGACACAGGGACATGGGGCACCCGGGCAGGTTTGTGGTGGGTGCGCCGTCTGGGTTCAATTTGGGATCAGCAAGCTACACACCAGCTGTCGATGGCCGCTCCACTAACTGCTTTGCCGGAGTCAGCTTTGCCGGAGTCAGGGCGATGAGAGTGACACAAAGGATGCCAACCACACCGAGCGCCGGTAGTTCTGAGCGCTCGCTCCCAATCTGGATGGACTGCACCGCCATCACAGCAGCGTGAGCGAGGCTCGACCATCCTGTGAAGGCGATCAGGCTGCGATGCGCCGATGGGTTGCGAACGGCTAGCAGCAGAAAAATCCCGAGCGTGACATAGACGCTGAGCAACATCTGATCGGGGAAATCCGACTGCTTGGGTTGCAACATGGATGTGATCAGTGGATATGTGCCAGCCACAAAGAAGAGCCCTACCACTGCCAGCAGAATCTTCAGTGCCCGTTTTCTACTCATAGGATTGACCTCCCGAATGCCGCTTAAGAACTAAATCCAGCGGGCATCAAATTGCTCCGCGATATCGGCGTAGCCGGATCGCCGCAGCGAGGCATAGCGCGGTGAATGCCAGCCCGAGCCACAGACCCGGGCTGATCAGGTAGTTGCCCGGAGTGAGGTGTGTCATGGGATCCATCGGAAATGTCCCCGGCATGGTCATAGCCTCCGCGCCGCCGTTCAAACGGTTCTCCAGCAGGGCGACGAAATGCTGAGTATTGAAGACAATCTTCTCGAAGGCGCCGATCGCGAGCAGCGGCAGAGCCGCCCATAGAAACGCCGCGCGCCGCGCCCAGGCTGAAACCAGCAACATCCAGCCATAGAAGGGCGCATACCAGAGGGCATGCACGGTCACAAGATGGTAGAGCAGTCCCAGCGACATATGGAAAAAGGACAACTGTGTCCATAGCGTCGCGACATTCCCACCGCTTGCCGACAATACTGCCGTGCTGAGCAGCAGCATGATGAACTGCAGGGCAACGGTGATCGCAAAGCTAAGCAGTTGGAGAAGCACGATTGGGATGATCGCCTTCGAGAGCACGGTGGTGAGATCGGAGACGGGCAGCGACTTCCAGAAGAGGATGCTCCGATCGCGGCGTTCGCCGTGGAGTGCGCCCAGACAATAGAACGCCCCCACGATCATCGCGGTCAGCATGAGCAGTGCCGCTGCCATGTCGTACGGCATCGCGATCGCTTGGCGCTGGTGTGCTGGATCGAGCGTCGAGAGGGCGCGCATCCTTTGCGGCAGATGAATCATGCTGATGAGAAAGCCGACGAGAAATACGGCAGCCGCGGCCAGGGGAGCGATATAGATGGAACGGTTCTCCCACAACTCGCGCCGCACCGACCAGTACAAGGGCCGAGTCGCCGATAAGGCGGCGGGGCCAACGGTCTGCGCTTCGAAGGACCCGGGCATGTTGCTGGATTGAGTATTCATCGAGCCGCTCCTTTTGCCACTTCGGGTGCAACATCGGTTGCCACCTGGGGTGCCACACCGGCCTGCTTGCCCAACACGGCAACGAACAAGTCGGCGATGCTGGGTGTGCGCACATCGCCGAATACGGCGAGTTGCTGACGATCCACACCATCGAACAGCAGAATGCTGCGGCCGAAGACCTGGCGCTCGTGCATTGGCTTGAGGGCCGATGCGGCTGCGGCGCTATCGGGATTCACCATCACTTCCACATAGCGCGATTCGAACTCTTCGGTGCTGCGGCTGAATACGATACGACCGCGATCGAGGAACATGACATCGGTGAGAACGTCCTGGATCTCGTCTACCTGATGGGTGGTGACTACGATGGTGCGGCTGCGATCGAAGTAGTCGTTGAGCAGCGAATCGTAGAACTGCTTGCGGAAAAGAACATCCAGGCCCAGCGTGGGCTCGTCCAGCACCAGCAGTTTCGCGTCGATGGCCATGATGAGGGCGAGGTGCAACTGAGTGACCATGCCCTTCGACAATTCTCTGATCTTGCGGTCGCGGCCGATGGCGGTCTTCGCAAGAAAACCTTCCGCCTTTGTGCGATCGAATCGGGGATGCACACCTGCTACATAGTCCAGCGCCTGCGAAACCCGCATCCACCGCGGCAGCACGGCGACATCGGCGATGAACGAGACATCCCGCATGAGCTGATCACGTTGGATCCAGGGATCGCGCCCCAGCACCTTCAGTTCACCCTGATAGGGAGTAAGGCCAACAATGGCGTTGAGCAGCGTGGTCTTGCCTGCGCCGTTGGGACCGATGAGTCCCAGGATGCGGCCCTCTTCGACACGCAGATCGACGCCATCCAGCGCGACGATTGCGCCGAAGCTCTTACGGAGTCCGCGTGCTGCTATGGCTGACATGGTTTCAGCGTTCCTCTACTCTTTCGCTTTCGACTTCGATCGGCGGGTTGCGCCATTCAGCAGGTCTTCCGCATTCAATCCGAGCCGCTGAATGGTTGCGTACATCCGGGGCCATTCTTCGGCAAGAAACTTCTGGCGTTCTCCCTGCAGCAAGAGACTGCGCGCACCGTCATTGATGAACATGCCGCGTCCCCGTTTGGTCTCGACCAGGCCCTCGTCCACCAACTGCTGGTAGCCCTTCAGCACGGTGAGCGGATTGACGCGATATTCGGCCGCGACATTGCGCACGGATGGCAACGGATCGCCTTCCTTGAGAACGCCGTCGAGTATCATCGCGACCACTCGATCGCGAAGCTGGCGATAAATCGGCTGACTGTCATTCCACTCACGGTCCATTAGGTTCCCAGACAAGCTTACTTACCAGGCAGGCCACTGCCGTCTTTTGTGCGCTGCAGGTCTGTACGCTGCAGATCTGTCCGCCGCAGGTCCATGCGCGCGTGCATAGGCTTGTCTCCCGGCATCATGTAGGTCCAGTCCTCGGTGTGGTGGTTGGCGTCAATGATGGTGAAGACGGCGTGATACATGTGTCCGTGCTCGTTGCCGCCGGAGAGGTCGAGAAATGCGAATTCTACCGACTTACCGTCCGGCGACACTTTGCCCGTCATGCGCGGCCGGTTTCCGGCATCGCAATAGTGCGTCAGCAGCAAGCGATCGCCATCCAGGTAGAGCATGGTGACCGGATGGTCATAACGCGTCGGGTCGTCTCCCTTTCCCGCTGCCTTCATCTCGTGCACGATCGCGTTTCCTCTCGAGGTCACGCGCAGCGAGACATCGGTGAGCGTATTGTCCCCCATGTCGGCCATCTTCGGGATGGTAGTCACGGGGCCCTCCCAAGAACCCGCAAGCGTTTTCAATGTGTCGAAAGACTTCTGCGCGCCGGACTGGCCGAGCGCTGCGGTGGAGAGCGTTATCAGGAAAACGGAGAGCGTAAGACGAGCGACGTTCATGTTGATCCTCCTCAACTTCTTGCTCCGGGTCAGGACCTCTCAGCCATGCTTCTCATGCTCGACCGGGATATAGTGTTATAGTTAGCTACAACACTATATCGCTGTCAAGCTTTTTCGGGCAGAAATTCGAACCGATCTTCGCGTCACTCGATTCCCAGAATGCCGGCTGTCTCTTCCGGTTCGCGAGATATGATTCACGCACGATGCGAGGACTCGTCCATCAGCTTCGCCTGGCTTCCCTGTGCGCCTTGCTGGCAGCGATGGCTGGATTGGCGCATGGGCAAGCACAGGCGGCTGCGCGTGCGCCGCTGGTGGTGCAGGAGTTCGGTCCTCATTCTGTGGCGCTGGACGGAGCGTGGGAGTTTCACCTGGGCGACGACCCTGGGTGGGCGTCGCCTGCGCTGGACGATTCCGGCTGGGCACCGATCCAGGTGGGGCGCCCGTGGGAAGGGCAGGGCTATCGGAATGCCACGGGATTCGCGTGGTATCGGCGACATCTGTTTTTTGCGCCCGCGACATCATCTACCGGCAGCGGGAACGGCGGAAATCTGGCGCTGCTGTTGCCTGCGGTGCAGGATGCGGCCGAAGTGTACTGGAACGGCAGGCTGGTGGGGAGCTATGGGAAGGTACCGCCAAAGGCGAAGTGGTATATCGTCCCCTGGCCGCAGATGTTGGTGCTGGGTCCCGCGGCTATGCAGGGGGGCACCGGTGTGCTGGCGATCCGAGTGTGGAAAGCGCCATACGCCTATTTGAGCTCACCGGATACGGGAGGGCTGGTTCGCACGCCGCTGCTGGGAAGCGCCGAGGCGATTGCAGGTTTGAAGGCTGCAGCCGAATACCATTGGCTGAAGGGCCGTCAATACGCCCGTGGTCTGACGCTGCTCTGCACGGTGATCAGTTTGATGGCGCTGGTGGCGTGGCTGCGCAATCGCCGGCAATGGATGTTGTTCTGGCTGGCGTTGTATACGCTGCGCCCGCTGCTGTTGCTGCTGCTCGACCATCCCGGGACGACGTGGCGCCTTTCCTACGGGCTCATCGGAATCGTTTTTTCTCTTGAAGACGCGGCTCTGTGGTTCCTGCTGCTCAGTCTGCTGGGTCTCATGGAGAATCGTCGGCTGGTGCAGTGGACCCGGGTCTTCGCGGTTATCACCATTGGGCTTCAGTTGCTGGAAGGGTCGCTGCAGTTGTTCGACTGGACTCGCGCTCCACGGTTCTTTCTGCTTGCCGATGTTGGTCTGACTGTGCCATGCCTCATCCTGAAGGCGTACGGCGTGGTGCTGATCGCCTTCGCATTCCGCAAGCGGCTGGATGCAGTGCGGTGGATGGTGGCTATCTTCGCTCTGCTGGCGAATCTGTATACGGGAATGGGAGGCATTACCGATCTGGGAGAGCGGTGGACTCACTGGACGATTGCGGACAAGATCAGCGCGACCCTATTCACTATCGGCGGCAACCCCTTCGATGGATTGACGGTGGTGAACACACTGCTTCTGATCTCCATCGTCTACGCAGTCTGGCGCTACACCGGGGAACAAAACAGGCGCCGCAGCGCGCTGGAACAGGAGTACCGCAGCGCGCAGGAGCTGCAACAGCTACTGGTTCCAAATACGCTGCCCGCGCTGCCCGGCTATGTAGTAACCAGCGCGTATAAACCGGCGCAGGAGGTAGGCGGAGACTTCTTCCAGGTGATCCCGCTGCCGCAGGAATCGGCGCTGCTCATCGTTGGCGATGTGAGCGGCAAGGGGCTGAAGGCGGCGATGACGGTTTCGCTGATTGTGGGCGCGCTGCGCAGCCTGGTGGAGACCACAGAGGATCCAGCGGAGATTCTGGCGGGACTGAACCGGCGGCTATACGGGCGGCTGCGCGGCGGATTTGTAACCTGCCTGGTGCTGCGACTGGGCGCAGAGGGGGAATGTGTGATGGCGAGTGCCGGGCATCTGGCTCCATTTCTGAACGGCGACGAGGTTACGCTGCCATCCGCACTGCCTTTGGGGCTGATTGCGGAGGCGGAATTTGAAAAGGCGGCAGCGACGGTCGGGATCGGAGACCGCCTTACCCTCTATACGGATGGACTGCTCGAGGCACGCAACGCCGCGGGAGAGCTGTTTGGATTTGCACGCGTGGCGGAGTTGGTGGCGGGCAAGCCGGATGCACAGGAGGCGGCCGAGTCGGGAATCCGGTTTGGGCAGGACGATGACATTACGGTGCTGACGGCGACGCGGCTGGGGGCCCGAGTGGAAGCGACAACGGTACTGTCGGCTCCGGTGCTGCTGGGTGGCGTGGCGATACCCATCTCCTGAGCGCGCGCGGATGTGGCCACCACACACAACTGGACGCGGGGCAAGAGAAAGGCCGTCCGATGAGTTGGACGGCCTTCGAGGTTGCAGAATATTACTTTCCGGCGAGGCAGCCGTGTTGGCCGGAGCTATTGGGATAGCCCGTGCCGGCGGTGTAGGCCGCATTGGACCATTCGCCCTGGATCTTCCACTGGGTGTTGTTCGAGAAGGTGACGAGCGGGGCGCCGAAGGTCCATGCGCACTTGTCGCCGTTTTCCTGGCCGGAAGAGTCATACCAAGCGCCTGGATTGGCGGGATCGCTGCGCGCTTCGGAAAGTTCGTGCCCGCTGACATTTGAGATGGCAGCCAAGCCCTGCGAGTGCAGTCCTGAGGTGTCCCCCGGGTCGCAGCCTGCGTCGCCATCGAGTTTGAAGAAGTACGCAAACTGAAGGGGGACGCCGCCGCAGGTTCCGTAGCTGTGGTAAGCGCAGTAATTGGCATTGCCGCGCGGTGTATCGGCGTAGACGGCGTAGTAGCCGTTGCCGCTGCTATCGGGGCTTCCGATCGCTTTGCACACTTCGGCCAGGATGGTGGAGGTGTTGGCGCCGCTTGTAGCGGCCGAGGTATCGACGATATGGCCGAGGTGGTTGGTGCTGGATGTTACCTGGCCGTTGGTTCCGGTGTATTCATCCGACGTTTTGGCATAGTTGGAGATGTTGAAGCCGTTGTACCAGAGATCCATCCCCGAGATCTTGTCGCCGGAGTAGCTGCCCCAACTGGTTCCCCAGAAGACGGCTTTGGTCACGGCAGTGGGCATGATCTTCCCGCCGTGATAGGTCATGTTGGGACTTCTTTTGGCGCGGGCTGACTTCGCTTCATTCGTGACACGCGCGTTCGGTTCGAACCCGCGAGCCCAGTGGATGCCCAACATCGGCGGACCCCCCTGGGGGTTGAGGTCTTGCGCTGGCGCGGCCGCCGTTGTCGCTTGTCCGAAAGCGAATCCCGCCGCGCACAACATCGGAATCAGTAGCATTCTCTTCATTGGAGGAGTCCTTTTGCACCCAGATTGAACGGCATGGTCGGCGAACTCGAAAGGCATTCGCCGGATTGGATTGAAGACTGCCCCCGAGCGGGTGTGTGTGTCAACTGAAGAGAAAAACTTGACAGATCACCACCGAAATCTGTAAAACGGCGCATTCTGGTCCTCCTCTTTCCTAAACCAGGGCCTGATCTGCGACGCGCATTTGTACTGAGTGCCGCGGCCCTGCCACTCTCCCCGTCGGTTCATCGCGCAGAATGCGGTTATCTCAAAATGCGAGATGTGGGATACGCATGGCGGCTATCGGGAGGAAGCGCGGCTGGTGCGTGGACCTCTCGTGCGGTCAGCGCACGCTGCCCTGCAACTGCCGATCGTAGTCGTTGCTGTCGAAGTGACCCTGCGAAGAGGCGATGAGTCCATCCGTTCCGATCTGCCAGACTTCGAAGCCACTGATGCGAACCGCGTGTCCGGTACCTTGCGGCCCGGTGTTGGTACCGGTCAAGGTCCAGTGGTACTCGGCGCGGTCGCGGCTCACAATCACCTGGTTCAATACCACTCGCAGGTCCGGGAACGCTGTCATGAACGATTGAGCGAATTCCGGGATGGCATTCCGCCCCACCGCAGGGACGCCATCGTTGACGGAGAGCGAGCCGTCGATTGAAAAGAATACGGCTACGCTCGCCGCATTCTGGCTACACCATGCGGCCGTGTAGCGCTTGGCAAAATCGGCCAACAGACTCTTTTGCATTCACACCTCCTCGCTGCTATAGGTCAGCAGCGTCGCCCCCCCGGATGCGAAATTTGACAGATCTGCCGCCGCTGCCTGGCCCTCGGGAGAGGCAAGCGCCGCGCGGAGGTCTGCCATGGAATCAAAGGTCAAGCATGCGACCAGATGCGGCGCGCTCCCGGCAAGAGCCTCGACCGAACCGGCGCTGATGGAATACGAGCGCAAGCCCGGGATCTTTTTGGCAAGCGGGATGTGCGTCTTGCGATAGTAGCGATCAAATGCGGCGCGGTCCGCTGGGGAGTTATAAAGAACGAGTAATTGAGCCATAGACTCGGTATCTTACCGAGCCGTCGTGGCTGCTTGCCATTCTTCGACCTGCTATTTCTTACGGTTCGTTGTAAGGGCAGGACTGGGGCGCGGGGGTCCCTTTGGATTGCCCGATCTTTTGTACCAGTGAGGAGTTAGTGTAGCGCGTTTATCTTTGAGTTCAGATAGTCGCCGTCGGAGGTGTGGAGAAGTGGGAAGCGCGTAGCGGTTTCCACTTCTCCATGCCCCTTGCCTGTTGAGATCAGCCAAGCCTCCGGTGCTGGTGGTTTGTATCCCAGTGAGGAGTGTGGTCTGACGGTGTTGTAG
>JAUTWX010000067.1 GCA_030838385.1 Acidobacteriaceae bacterium | reverse complement strand
CGCCATCAACGATCGTCTCTCCAACACCAGCGCGACCGTCGCGGCGAAGGAGAAATTCTCCCTCGTGCGCCAGGCCGGCTTCGCGGAAGTCCTCCGCGGCGTCGCCTTCGCTCCCGGCACCGGAGTGGACGACGATCACGGGCACGACCGCCGGTAAGCTCTCCAGGCGGCAGACCGCATGCACTCGGTCTGCCGCCTTTTTTCGGTTGCCTGTGTCGTGACGCTGTGTCGCGACGCGGTGTCGTGCAAGCTGCCGCCTGAGGCAAGGTAGTGGTTCCAGGTGCCGCTCAGGCCCCACCAACTCCAGTCACCCCTCGAATAACCCCTCTGGGCGAGAGCTGTTTCAAGGTACCGCCATCCACGATATCCTTGATATGTCGCAATATTTTCTAGAAGCCAGCTAAGGAGCCCTCGTGGCCACAACTCTTCCGCAGACCGCCGTACCCAAATCCGGAACCGCCGATTACAAAGTCGCCGACATCTCGCTCGCCGACTGGGGCCGCAAAGAAATCACCATCGCCGAGCAGGAGATGCCCGGACTCATGGCCATCCGCGCCAAGTACGCTCCGGCGAAGCCGCTGGCCGGCGTGCGCGTCACCGGCTCGCTGCACATGACCATCCAGACCGCCGTTCTGATTGAGACGCTGGTCGATCTCGGCGCCTCCGTGCGCTGGGCCTCCTGCAACATCTTCTCCACCCAGGACCACGCCGCCGCCGCCATAGCCGCTGCCGGTGTCCCGGTCTTCGCCTGGAAGGGCGAATCGCTCGAAGAATATTGGTGGTGTACCGCCCAGGCGCTCGCGCACAAGGGCGGCCTGGGCCCGCAGCTCATCGTCGATGATGGCGGCGACGCCACGCTGCTCATCCACAAAGGCGTCGAGCTCGAAAAGGGCGACCGCTCCTGGGTCGATGCCCCCGCCGAGAGTGAAGAGGAGCAGGTCATCAAGAATCTGCTCAAGGAAACCTTCAAGAACGACCCCAAGCGCTGGACCAACGTCGCCAAGGAGTGGCGCGGCGTCTCCGAGGAAACCACCACCGGCGTCCATCGCCTTTACAAGATGATGGAGCAGGGCAAGCTGCTCGTCCCGGCCATTAACGTGAACGACTCGGTGACGAAATCGAAGTTCGACAACCTCTACGGCTGCCGCGAGTCGCTGGCCGACGGCATCAAGCGTGCGACAGACGTGATGGTCGCCGGTAAGGTTGCCGTCATCTGCGGCTATGGCGACGTGGGCAAGGGCTCCGCGCATTCGCTGCGCGGCATGGGCGCTCGCGTCATCGTCACCGAGATCGATCCCATCAACGCGCTGCAGGCCGCGATGGAAGGCTTCGAAGTCACCACGCTCGAAGACACGCTCGGCCGCGGCGACATCTATGTCACCTGCACCGGCAACGTCGACATCATCACCTACGAACACATGGAGCAGATGAAGGACCAGGCCATCGTCTGCAACATCGGCCACTTCGACAACGAGATTCAGATGGATCGCCTCAACACCGCGAAGGGCGTCACCAAGCTCAACATCAAGCCGCAGGTCGATAAGTACAGCTTCCCCGGCGGCAACGCGATCTTCCTGCTGGCCGAAGGCCGCCTCGTCAACCTGGGCTGCGCTACCGGTCATCCCAGCTTCGTCATGTCCAACAGCTTCTCCAACCAGACGCTCGCGCAGCTCGATCTCTGGAAGAACAAGGACACCTACAAGGTCGACGTCTATACGTTGCCCAAGAAGCTGGACGAAGAAGTCGCCCGCCTGCACCTGGAAAAGATCGGCGTGAAGCTGACGCAGCTCTCGAAGAAGCAGGCCGACTATATCGGCGTGCCGCTCGAAGGCCCCTATAAGGCCGAGCACTACCGCTACTAAGCAACCGTCTCAAGCACGAACAAAGGCCACTTCTTACGGAGTGGCCTTTCATGCGTTTGCTTCCGTGCAACTGCGCGCAGCGGTCCTCCACTGTCGAAGTGTCCGGTTCCGGGCACTCACGCACGGAAGCGGACAGCCGCGCTCATCTTTTCCTCGCACTCCGGTTCGCAGAAGCCGATCGTCTGACGCGATTCGTCCCTTTGCCTTGTCATCTCGTCGCACCCATCAGCGAGAGCGACACGATGCATTGCATAACCGGGAACGCGCGCCACGCAATGCCGTATCACGTGCAGCAGTTGATGTTCGAGCAGCAGCGCAATGGATAACGTCGCGCGCTGCCATACCGGTGCGACCAGCACCGATGAGGAGAAGTTATGAAAATTCGCACTACCTTCGCTACCTGCTTCGCTGTCGCTGTTCTCGCCACGCTACCAGCGGCTCATGCCGGAGAAAAGAAGATCAAATTCAATCTCCGCAATGACACCGGGACTCCCCTTGAATTGAAGATTGGAGACAAAGTCGCAACACTGAAGGAAGGCGAGGTCCTGCCGGTGAAGCTGCCGGTCGGAACACGCATCGTCACCGATACAGCAACCGAACACCACCCTGTCGGTGAAGTGATCACTGTCGTCTCCAACTCCACATACAGCGATTCGACCCTCTCCATTAGCAAGTAGCAGCGGCCTGCTCCATCGGCCTCCCCTCGCATGCACCGTTTCGCTGCGACGGACCGCTATTCGGTAAACGAGAAGGCCACTCCTCAAGGAGTGGCCTTTCTCCATTGCAGCTAGCGCCGCAACCTACTTCACGGTCGCGGTAACGACTCCTTGCCACTTCGTTCCCGCCGTATTCACGGCGAAGATCGTGAAGCGGTGGCTGCCCGCTGCAAGGCTGATCGATGTGCTCAGCGTCTTGCTGCTGGTCTCTGTGTACTTCTTCACCCCATCCACCCACACTTCCATGCGGGCCAGCGTTCCAGTGATCGTCGCAGCCGCCTGTACCGCCACCGGAGAGCTCACCGTCGAGCCATTCGCTGGTGCGCAGACATGGACGCCAGGCGAAGTCGGCGCCGAACAAGAACCGCCCGAACCTGTAACCGTCAAGGTGAATGACTTCTTCTGCAAGGTGTCGTCCCAGCCTGTGCCGTAGAGGGTGATGGCGTGACTGCCCGCCGCGAGTGGAATCGATGCATCGAGGAAGGAGTAGTTGGAGAAAGCATGCGCGAGCTGTTCGCGGACCTTCTTGCCGTCCACCCATACCGCCGCGGTGCGCATGGACGTCGGGCCAGCCGCGCCGATGGAGAATGTCACCGGTGAGCTCGCGCTCGCACCCGGCGTGCATATGCGGATGCCCTCGGCGATGCCGGTGACACCGCAGCCGGGGAAAGATCCCACACTGGCATTCGAGAGTAGGACCAGCGCCTCCGGAGGATTCGTGCTCGGATCGTTGTGTGGGCCCAGGTCTTCGACGAAGACCAGGTCGGGCTTGGTCCCCGTGGTTGTCCGGACCGCATAGGGCTGGTAGATGCCGTAAGTGTTCTGGTACACCGTCTGCTCGGCGCCGAAGCCGCCGTTCCCCGTCCCGGCCCGGATCACAAAGTTGCTCGTGCTGGCCGTGGTGCAGGAGGCCTCGCTATACGCAAGGTCATTGATGCCATCTCCATTGAAATCGGCAACAGCTGAGCTTCCCGGGCACTGGTTTGTCGAAATGTTTGAATAGCTCAAAGTGCGGTTCGAATTTCCCGAAAAGACCACGAGCTTTTGAACAAACTGACTTGTGCCGCTTACGCCATAGATGAAGCCGCTGCCGACCAGATCGCTCCGCCCATCATTGTTGATGTCCGCCAGCTGAAGATTCAGGTCGTCATAATTATTCGGATCGGTGATCTGGAACGGAGAACCCACATGTCCCGCACCATCGCCATACCACACCTGTACGGTGGCTGCTCCCTTGTCGGCGTAGACCGTAGCGATATCCGGTTTCCCGTCGCCGTCAAAATCGCCCGCAAACGTGCCGAACCCGCCAACCGCGCCGGAGCTTCTTTGCCCGGCGGTAAAAGTTCCGTTGCCATTGCTGATCCAGAGTTGCACGGAGTCACCGTGGCCCGGACTCAAAATGATCTCGACCAGGTCTGTTTTGCCGTCATGGTTCATATCCGCCGCAGCAATCCCATCGACATACTCGCCGGAAGACGTGCTGTCGGACACAATTTTGGCTGGCTGGAAGGTGCCGTTCCCATTTCCCAGATATATGCTGACCTGCGAACCGGAAGGCCCGGAGGCCGCGAAGTCCAGCTTGCCGTCCCCGTTGAAATCACCGACGGCCGTAAAACCGGGAGAGACCGCTTGCGGAAGAGTGACCGGAGCCTGATAGGTCCCATTGCCACTGGAAAGATAAAGCAGCCCGGTTACGGACCCACCCGCATTAAAGTGGTTGACCAGCAGATCTTCACGGCCATCATTGTTGAAATCGCCGTGAGCTGCTACTTGTGTCACGTTTGGGCTCTGCGTTATCTGGTGTGACTGGAAAGAAATCTGAGCAAGGGCACTGGCCGGTAACAAAGCGCAGCCGATGAGCAGGGCTGAGGTCTGCACGAAACGTTGATGCGATGGAAATGACATGGGAACAGGTCCTCCGTTCTGAATCGGTGGATAGGAGGAGCCCGCATGCGTACGTGCTCCAACGACGGGGGAGGAGCGGAGATAACACCCTTCAGCAAATCCATCTGCGAGAGATTCGCCGAAGAGAAGCCACGGTTATCACAATCATCGATGCACTCGCATCTCGAGCAGGTTGTTCTTTGTTCACTAAAGCAAAAAGCCACACTGATGCATGACTATTGGCGGCCGGATGAGTACAAATCATTGCCTGTCGCAACAGGAACAACAAGGCCACTCCCGCAGGGAAGTGTACGACGCCCATCGAAGATAGCGCGAGAAACGCTTCTTTTTAACGGATGAGAAGTATCCGCGCGCTTGCAAGAATTTGCCACACGCTGCGTTGCAAAAGCAGAAGCATCGCACCGCCAGGGCCCTCCGGCCGCTTTCGGCAGGGAACGGCAGCCATTGCATATCCTGACACTGATGCAGCAACATCGACAGGGCAATATGGTCGCTGGTTCTTCCGTGAAGGAAGATCTGATGAAGCCGGCCTGCTGGGGCCTGGCAGCCGCCCGCGCACAGGCGCAACGCCTGCTCGCGCAGCAGGATCGCCGCCGCACGGCGCGGCAACTCGTCGCTACATTGATTACGAACAACCCCGAGCAGCGTGTGCACGCCGCCGATGTCGCCCGCCGCATCACTGAACGGGACATCGACTTCCTCGCTCCGCATGCCGCCGAAATAGCCTCGATCCTCGCCGACACGGCCATTGCCGAATCACGCACCCGCTGGCATCTCGGCCTGGTCGCCGCCCGCTCCGCACGCACGTCGCAGCAGATCCGCCTCGCCGCCGAAATCCTGTGGCAGCTCGCGGAGGACAAGAGCAACGTCGTTCGCTGCTCCGCTGTCGAGGGTCTGGGCCTGCTGGCGCGCCGCGACCGTTCGCTGCGCAGCTCCGTCGAACCCTTTCTCCACCAGGCGCTGCTCACCGGCACACCCGCCATGCGCGTCCGCGCACGCAACGCCATCTGCTGGCTGCAATCCAGTGGAGCGAAGAAGCTGCGTTGACTGTCCGAATTCGGTCACGCGAGCGCGAACGTGGACAACGCAAGTCCCCGTGCCAACCCAGCCGGCAACGCGGAAGTGCTTGAAAATCCGCAGTCAGCCCCAGTACCGCGTTTCGGCAAGAAACGTGCACTTACTCCGTCATTCCTAAGGAGAAAGCGGCCGCGCGCGAGCTTGTCTCCAACGGAGTAGCCTCGGCAGCAATGCTGCGGCCGGCAACAGGAGACAATCTCTAGCATGCACGGACTTCTCAGCGAACTGCGCTTCACACTTCGTCAGTTGCGCCGAAGCCCGGCCTTCAGCGCGGCCGCTCTTTTTACCCTCGCCCTCTGCATCGGCGCCAACATCGTCATGTTCTCCATCGTGCGCAATGTGCTGTTGCGCCTGCCGGACTATGCCCAGCCGCAGCAGCTCGTCGTCGTGCGCGAGGAGATTCACGCCGGCCCCGATAGCTTCAGCGATCTCCCCGTCAACGCGAACCATCTCCTCTACTGGCGGCAGCACGCGAAATCCTTCCAGGGCTTCGCCGCTATCGGGACGGAATCGCTGCCCCTCGGGGGCAACCGGCCGGAGCAGATCGGCGTCGCACAGCACACCGCGAATCTCTTCTCGCTCCTCGGCGTTCAACCCATCCTTGGCCGCACTCTCCTGCCTCTGGAAGAGCAGCCCGGCCATGATGTCGTCCTGCTCACGGAAGGCCTCTGGCGTCGCCGCTTCGCCGCCGATTCCAACATCGTTGGCCGCACCATTCCGCTCGATGGCCGCCCCTACACTGTCATCGGCGTGCTGCCCGCCAGCTTCACGCTGCCCAGTACACAACTTCTCGGCGGCTTCCTCGGCACAAGTCACGCCCTCGAAGCCTTCGTTCCCTTCGGATGGACCGCCGATCAGCTCTCCGAAATCGAAGGCGATTACAACTACTTCGGCGTCGCCCGCCTCAAGCCCGGCGTCTCCATCGGGCAGGCCACGGCCGAAATGAACACGCTTGAGGAAGCCCTCTCCCGGCAAACGCCCGACCACGCTCACCTCACCGCCACCATCATCGGCCTGCAGCAATATCTCACCGGATCGAGCCGCAACTCGCTGCTCATGCTGCTCGCCGCCGTCGCGACTGTCCTGCTCATCGGCTGCGTCAACATCACTAACTTGCTGCTCGCCCGCGCCGCCAGCCGCGAGCACGAAGCTGCCGTGCGCTCTGCCATGGGCGCAAGTCCCGCCCAATTGGTGCGCAGCGCAGTTACAGAACCGCTCCTGCTATCGGCCGTCGGGTGTCTCCTCGGGCTCGCTCTCGCCACACTTGCCCTCCCCTCGCTTGCCCACGCCCTCCCCTCCGCTCTGCCGCTCCTGCATCCGCTGCGCATGGACGGGCAGCTTGTCCTCTTCGCCATTGGCGCATCGCTCGTCTCCGCCTTGCTCTGTGGCCTTTTGCCCGCCCTCCGCTTCGTTCGCAGCCATCCGCAACAGGCGTTGCGCTCGGAGAGCCGCACCGCCTCGGAATCCGCCGGCGGCAAGCGGATGCGCCGTGCGCTCGTCGTGGGAGAAGTGGCCGCCAGTGTCACGCTCGTCGTCCTCGCCGGCATGTTTCTGCTCAGCCTCTACCACCTGCTGCGTGTCGATCGCGGCTTCACCACCGAGCACGTCATCAGCGCCGACGTCGTCCTTCCCGACAAGCAATATGGCAAGCCGGCGCAGCGCGAGGCCTTCTACCAGCGCTCGCTCGACCAGCTCCGCCAGTTGCCCGGCGTCCGCTCCGCCGGCGTCATCAGCGTGCTTCCTCTCGAGGGCGATCGCTGGGGCGATCTCATCTCTTTGCCCACCGACACGCGCCCGCTCTTCTCGCGTCCCGCCGCCAGCTTCCGCTGGATCAGCTCCGGCTACTTCGAGACCATGCAGATTCCGCTCCTCGCCGGCCGCTTCTTCACCCAGGATGACCTCGGCAAGAATGTCGCCGTCATCTCTCAACGCGCCGCGCAGATCGCCTGGCATAGCCAGAATCCGATCGGCCAGTTCTTCCGCCGCGGCGATCCCGAGGGCAAGCCCTTCCAGGTCATCGGCATCGTCGGCGATGTCCGCGCCGTCGATCTCAGCAAGCAGCCGCCCGCCATGGTCTACGTGCCCCTCACCTATCGTTCCAACCAGACCGGCTCCTTCGTCATCCGGACGGAGAACGATCCCGCGGCGATGGCGGACCCTATCCGCAAAGCCATCTGGAGCATCGACGCGCAGGTGCCCGTGCCCGAGGTCCGCACCATGCAGACCATCGTGGACGGCTCGCTCGCCGCGCGCAACTTCCAGCTTCATCTGCTGCTCGCCTTCGCCGTCTGTGCCCTGGTGCTCGCCGCGCTCGGCATCTACGGTGTCGTCGCTTACTCGGCGCTGCAGCGCACCCGCGAGCTCGGCATCCGCATCGCCCTTGGCGCGCAGCCCGCGCAGATCTATCGCCTCATCCTGGAAGAGGGCATCACGCCCGTGCTGTTCGGCACCATCGCCGGCATCGCGCTCGCCGTGCTCGCCGCCCGTGCCATCAGCGGGCTGCTCTTCGGCGTCGCTGGATTCAACATCGGCATCGCCGCCGCAGCCGCAGCCGTCCTGCTCGTCACCGGCGGACTCGCCAGCCTGCTCCCCGCCATCCGCGCCACCCGCATCGATCCGGTGCAGGCCCTCCGCGCCGAGTAGGCCGCAGGCGCGATTAACTCTCCGGCTATATCCTTAATCCCTCCGCTCGCTCGTGAATCTGCAAGGGAGAGTTGCCGGGGATGCATAGAGATTATTCCAACTCTCATTGCCGTAAGCGCCATCGTTCTGGCGGTCGCCTACTGGGTCAAACGCGCAAGGGACCGGCGCGAATTGGAGCAGCATAGCATCACCCCGGAAGCCCTTCACGCACTGCTGGCTTCGAACCGAGAAGTGCTGGTCTTCGATGTGCGCCTGCCCCTCGACCTGTTAGCCGATTCCGATATCATCCCTGGCGCAAAGCGGATCCCCCCCAAAGACGTCCAGGAAAACCCCTCGCTGATTCCGAAAGAAATAGACGCGATCGTCTACTGTACCTGCCCGAGTGACAAAACCAGCCGGGCCATCCTGCGCAAGGCGCTCGCCCTGCACTTCTCGCGGATCAAATTCCTCAAAGGCGGCCTGGATGGCTGGAAAGCCAAAGGCTATCCCGTCGAGCCCTACACACAGTCCTTTCATCTCGACACCGGAAGCTAGCGACATCTAGGACTTCTGCGAGCCGCCCGCGCAGACTCGGCCAATGGATATTGCGACCCATATCCGGTACCTCAATACATGGCTATCCGCGCAGGACTTCCGCAGGCGCGCCGTGCGCCGTCCCTCGAACAGCCGTCGTTGACTCCGGCTTCCACTCATCTCTACCATGCGCTCACGGCGGTGCAGCACACTTGATCGGCCAGACCATCTCGCACTATCGCATCCATGCCAAGCTGGGCGAAGGCGGCATGGGCGCCGTATATCGGGCGGAAGATCTGACCCTGGGCCGTGATGTCGCGCTCAAATTTCTCCCTGCGGACACCGCAGCCGACCCTCAGGCGCGCAAGCGCCTTCTTAAGGAAGCACAGGCCGCCTCACGTCTCAACCACCCCAATATCGCCACCATCTACGAGGTCAACGCCACAGAGAACACGCCCTTCATCTCCATGGAGCTGGTGATCGGCGAGACGCTGAAGCAAACGCTGCTGCACGCCGCCCCCACGCCCGCGCAATTTGTAAGCACCGCTCGCCAAATCGCCGAAGGCCTGCGGGAGGCCCATCGCTCCGGCGTCTATCACCGCGACATCAAGCCCGGCAACATCATGCTGGACTCCAGGTCTCGCGTAAAGATCCTCGATTTCGGCCTCGCCGAACTGGGCCGCCACGAGCGCACTCTGGGCGAGACGGAAGAGACCTTCGCGACCCGCACCTCCACGCAGAACACCACGGGCGGCACCGTTCCCTATATGTCCCCCGAACAGCTTCGCGGCGAACCAGCCGACGCCCGCAGCGACATCTTCTCTTACGGAGTGCTGCTCTACGAGTGCCTCACCGGCCGCCTGCCCTTTCAGGGCGAAACTTCTATCGACATCCTCTACGCCATCCTGCGCGCGCCCTACACGCCACTGCGCACGCTGGTGCCGGACGCTGATCCGGAGTGGGAAAAACTCATCGACCGCTGTCTCGCAAAATCTCCAGCTCAGCGCTGCGCCTCGATGGAGGAAGTCCTGAAAACAATGAGCCGGATGGACGTTCTCGGTCGTATCCCGTCGCGGCGGCGGTCGGAAAAATCCATCGCCGTTCTCTACTTCGCAAACCTTAGCGGTAACAAGGAGGACGAATACTTTCGAGATGGCATGACGGAAGACATCATCACCGAGCTGACCAAGATCAAGGAGCTGCAGCTCCTGCCGCGCTCGGCCGTGCTGGCCTTTCGAGATAAGCCTCTTCCTGCGGCCCAGATTGGCCAGCAACTCGCCGCCGCATATGTGCTCGATGGCAGCCTCCGCCGCGCCGGCAACCGTCTCCGCATCACCGCGCAGCTCGCCGAAACCCGCAGCGGTCACTCCATCTGGGCGGAGCGGTACGATCGCCAGCTCGAGGACGTCTTCGCCATCCAGGATGAAATCGCACAGAACATCGCCCGCGCTCTCCGCGTCATGCTCAGCGACAAGGAGGTACGCGACATCGAAAAGGTTCCCACCCGCGACGTGCAGGCCTACGACTACTACCTTCGTGGCCGGCAAGTCTTCTTTCAGCTTCGGCGCAACAGCCTGGAATACGCGCGGCAGATGTTCGCCCGCGCCATCGTTATCGACCCTACCTACGCCGCCGCCTTCGCCGGAGTCGCGAACTGTAGCTCGTTTCTCTACATGTATATCGAAGCGACCCAGGACAACCTGCGAGAGGCCGCGACCGCCAGTCGCCGGGCTGTGGAACTGGACCATGAATCAGCCGAAGCGCATGCCTCGCGCGGCCTCGCGGAGGCCCTCGGCAAAAACTATCAGGAGGCGGAAAAGGAATTCGAGGCGGCCACTCGCCTCAATCCGCAGCTCTATGACGCCTTCTACTTTTACGGCCGCTCCTGCTTCGCGCAGGGCAGCATGGAGAAAGCCGCTGTCCTCTTCCGCAAGGCCAGCGAATTGGATCCCGCCGACTATCAGTCGCTCGTGCAGCTTGAACAATGCCTTCGCACACTCGATCGCAAGCAGGAGGCGCGCCAGGCGAATGAGGACGCGCTACGTGTAGTGGAACGCCACATTCAGCTTCACCCCGGCGATGCCCGCGCCCTATATCTGGGGGCCGGCGTCTCCATCCAACTCGGCGATCGCGATCGCGCTCTCGAATGGGCGCAACGCGCGCTGGCCATCGACCCGGAAGAGACCGCCGTCCTCTACAACCTGGCCTGTACATACACCCATCTGGGTGAGACAGACGAGGCCCTCGACCTGCTCGAAAAAGCCGTCCGCAACGGATTTGGCCACAAGGAGTGGATCGAAAACGATCCGGACTTCATCTCCCTGCGCGACCATCCCCGCTATCGAGCCCTGATCCAGTCGCTCTCCACCGCCCGCACAGAATCGCATCCATAGTGGGTTCGTGTCTAATTCATCTGCATCCCCGGCATCGCGGAATGGTCCATGTTGTCGTGTCCCTGGTCATCATCGTCCACCGACCAGATCTTCCGCGAGTCCGTCTCGTACGGGTACACATGCACCATCCACCCGAACAGGTGCGGATGAAACTCTCCGCCGGCGGCATTGCACGCCTCTTCTGTGATGATGGAACCGCGCAGCCCAAACTTCGCATCGGACCCGAAGTACGCAGCTTCCTGTCCCTTCGGAGCCTTGCAAAAGTTGATGTGCTGGTGCCAGCGCGCAATGCTCAGCGGAATCCGCTCGTCCAGCTCGTCCTCGTTCGCCCTCATCCTGTCCGTATACATCGCCCCAACCAATTTGTAACCGCCGTCTGCCGTCTTCTTGTATAGCAGCGAGGTCGGCTTCAGCGGATCGAACTGGAACGCGGCCGCGAATCCATACTCACGCTTGGTGAAGTGATATTGTGCCTGGGGAACGTTGGGAAGAAAGATCGTGTAGCCGTCCGCCAGCGCCTTGCGATAGTCGTGGTACGGCGCCATCGCCTGCTTTGCCCCCGTCACCACCGCGTCGGCCTTCTGCGGATCACCGGCCTTCGGTGCGCGCAGCGCCGTCATATACATATGACCCGCCATGTGCGCCATGCCGCCATTCGCCACATCAGCCGAGTCCGCCATGCTGGCAGCAATCACTCTCCCTCGCTCAGCGCGACGGTGGCTGTGGATCAACAGCAGAGTCCCCAACAGACAAAACATCGCGGCTGCGAAGAAGGGCGAGCGTAACCAGCGAGCTGTCATCACGTACCTCGGCGAATCTCTCTATTCCAGACGCCGTGCCCCACTTGCAAGTTGCGGAAATCGCATGAATCCTTCCATCCATCCCCTCTCCGCAAGGCCCAGAACTGGAAATCTTCTTCTATGTCTACACACGGAACTGATACCATCCCGCAAGATCTTCCTTAAAGGTGTTGCCTCTGTCCGTCGCTGTCTAAACCCTCCCGTCTCGATCGCTGCCCGCCGCACCGGTAGCGCACCAGATGTGTGCCTTCCACCACAAAAAAGGTTTAGACATGAATCTCGAAGAGATAGGCTGGGCGCGCTACGCGCTCCAGACATCACCCGACCCTTCCTGCGGCCGGGTGGCAAGCGCCCGCGGCCGAGTGGCATTAGTACACCGCGACCACTTCATCGTATGGACGGCAGATGGCGAAGTCACCGCAACCATCAGCGGCCATCTCCGCCATCTCGATTCCGATCCGCCGTGTGTCGGCGATTGGGTCACCCTGCGCGATGGCAGCGTCATCTCCCAGGTGCTGCCCCGGCGCACGCAACTTTCGCGCAAAGAGCCGGGCAAGCGGCTCCGCGAGCAGGTGCTCGCCGCGAACATGGATCTCCTGTTCGTCGTCAGCGGACTCGATCGCGACTACAACCCGCGCCGTCTGGAGCGCTATCTCGTCCTCGCGTATGAGAGCGGCGCTCGCCCCATCATCCTGTTGAACAAGGCTGACCTGCGCCCGGCCTTCTTTGGCGTCAACGATCTCGCCGATGTAGTTCGCCACACCGAGAGACATGCTCCCGGCGTTCCCGTCCTCGCGCTCAGCGCGCTCACGAATTCGGGGCTGGATGCGATTGCCCGGCACGTCAAACCGGGCGAGACCGCGGCCCTCCTCGGCTCTTCCGGCGCGGGCAAGTCGACGATCG
>JAUTWX010000055.1 GCA_030838385.1 Acidobacteriaceae bacterium | reverse complement strand
TCCTCGACAACATCACGATCACCTGGTTGACGAACACGGCGCTTTCTGGCGCCCGTCTCTATTGGGAGAACAAACTCGGGTATTTCAACGCCAAAGGCGTCTCCATCCCGGTTGCCGTGAGCGTCTTTCCTGACGAACTCTATCCAGCCCCTCGGAGCTGGGCAGAGCAGGTGTATCCCAAACTGATCCATTACAACAAGGTGGAGAAAGGCGGCCACTTTGCGGCCTGGGAACAGCCCCAGATCTTTTCAGAAGAGGTCCGCGCGGGTTTCAGATCACTGCGGTCAGGCGCGGCAAAGTCGGATGAGATCCTAGCCAAAGCCAGCTAGCTGTTTTGTAAGGCGGCAGGAGAGCTTTCGATAGTGGAGGCTCTCCTGTTTCGACTCCGATAAGTCTGGGTAAACGCCGACTGAGCAGTCGATTTTCAAACTGCATTGCTTCCGGAGTTCTCAGCGAGTGCTAAATCGCCAAATGACTCATTGAGAAATGATAGGTACCGCACGTCGGCTTAACGGAAGCAGTCCAATCGGAAACCGCTGAACATCGGAATACAAAAAGGCGGCGCCCATGCGCCGCCCTCGTTTTTTCCCATCGGTTCGCTACCGGGCGAAGGACTGCTCCAGCATTTGCGCCGAGTAGCTCTCCTTCTTTTCCGGATAGTACGCATTCGAGACGTACTGCTCGAGCATCCGCTGGGTGTTGAAGAACGAGCCATTCATCGCGATGGTGGTCTGCATCAGCTTCTGCCAGCCCGGTTTGTCCTGATAGTAGAGCGGCAGAATCTTCGACTCGAGCTTGCTGTAGAGGCTGTCCGCTTCGTCTTCGGCACGCTCATGATCGTCGATCGCCCATCCCGTCACGCCTTCGATGCAGCCTTCGATCCACCAGCCATCCAGCACACTCAGGCTGGGCACGCCGTTCAGCGCTGCCTTCATGCCGCTGGTGCCGGAGGCTTCGTAGGGCCGCAGGGGATTATTCAGCCACACATCCACGCCGCCGGTAAGCAGCGCGCCCAGGCGCCATTCGTAGTCGGCCAGGTAAATGATATGCAGTGATCCGGAACTCAGCCGCTGCGCCTCTTCAAAGACGTGCCGGATGATCTGCTTACCCGGCTCATCCGCAGGATGCGCCTTGCCGGCGTAGAGAATCTGCAGGCTGCCCACCTTCTGCGCGATGCGGGCCAGCCGCTCGGCGTCGGTGAAGAGCAGATCGCCGCGCTTGTAGGTCGCCACCCGACGCGCAAACCCGATAGTGAAGACATCCTCGCGTAGCTTTATGCCGGCGCGCTTCTCCACCTCAGCCAGCAGCACGTGCTTGCCATCCGCATGTGCCGCCGCAATCTCCTCCTGCGGGATGTCGATGGCATAGCGCAGGTGCATGTTGTCCTCGCGCCAGCGCGGCAGATGCTTGTCGAAAGTAGCCTGCATCGCCGGCGATGTCCAGGTGCCGGCGTGGACGCCATTCGTAATCGCGGCGATGTCGTATTCCGGAAACATCGCGCGGCTCACCTTGCCGTGCTGCATGGCTACGCCATTCACGAAGCGCGAGAGGCGCAGCGCGATGTAGGTCATGTTCACCATATCCTCGTGACAACCGCCAATGCGCTCCACCGCCTGGGTAGCCTCGCTGCCTAGAATGCGCTGCGCCTGCTCCATGGAGAAGCGGTCGTGTCCGGCCGGCACTGGAGTGTGCGTAGTGAAGACACATTGCTGGCGTACTGCATCGAAGTCGCTCTCCTGCGCGCTCGAAAGCGCACCGCCGCTCAGCGTCTTTTCCAGCAGCGCCAGCGTCAGCAGCGCGGCGTGTCCCTCGTTCATGTGGTACACGCTGACGTCGTAGCCCAGCGCATCGAGCATCCGGAAGCCGCCGATGCCGAGCACGATCTCCTGCGCCAGCCGATAGTTGATGTCTCCCCCATAAAGCCGGTCGGTCAGGGTGCGGTCGCGCGGATCGTTCGCCTCCAGGTCGGTGTCCAGCAGATAGATGGGGATGGTATGCCCGGTCACCCCTTCCATGTCATAACGCCAGGTGCGCACGTGGACCGGGCGCCCCTCGATGGTTACGACAATCCGCGGCTCTTCCTGGGGCAGTCGAGCCTCGGGACTCCACGGCTGGGACTCTTCGCTTTGCACGCCATTCGCGTCCAGAAGCTGCCGGAAGTAGCCCTTCCGGTGCACCAGCGTGACCGCTGCCAGCGGCAATCCCATGTCCGCCGCGGAGCGCAACGTGTCGCCTGCCAGCACTCCCAGGCCGCCACTGTAGGTGGGCATGCTGGGCTCGATGGCAATCTCCATGGAGAAATAGCCGACCATGCCTTCGCTGGCGGCCAGACGTACAGCATTCAGACTTCCAGATTTCAATCTCTCATCCATCGAGCAAAAAACTCCCTCCGACCTCATGTCATAGTGGCGCGTGAAGCGCCGCCGATACACACAAAATTCGCTAGTTTCTTTTCAGATGCGCAATGGATTGCGCAAGTCGCATATCCGGCCAGTTTTGGGCCTTGCACCACCCACCGGATTCCGGTAGAAGTGCGCGTATTTTAGCAACCGTGCCCCCCTGAAGGAAATCGTTTACGTGTGCGACTTCCGTAGCAAAGTATGGTGTCGAACGGGTGACATGCGTCACCTGGATGCCAGATTTCAGCTTCGTGACGGCGTCCAAGTGCCGTGATTTTAATTACTTGGCCCCAATGCCGCGCTGACTGTGGAAATGTGCACGAATGGGCAAGGATGCGGCCAGTTCGATCGAATCCGAATATCTCCTGATGTTCCTTCGGACTTTTTGAGTCCGGTCCGGCTCAGTTTTCATCGGGAAGCAGCATCATCTGCGGCCGCAATGCATCGATCGCATCCAGCGTCCGCCCGGCAATCGCCTGCAGGTCGCCGTTGATGCCTTCACTGGCCTTCAGCACCAGCTCAAGCTGTTTTTCGCGCTTCGCCCACTGCCGCTCCATGAACTTGCGCTCCTGGTCGAGATCGGCACGCATGTCGGTGAACTTCTCCGCAATGGTCTCCACGCGATGGCGGAACTGCGGCCCCGTCAGATAGCTGTAGACCTGCTGCGCCTTGGTCTGCTCGCCTTCGCCGGCGCGTCGCACGCGTGCCAGCTCGATGAGCGCCTGACGCAGCGCCACCGCGACCGGCAGCGTGCAGGCCAGACTGCTGACCCACACGCCCTCCACATGGTCGAAGAGGGAAAGATCGCGCGGCAGCGTCTGGCTGGCCAGGACCGCCAATTCCGCGCCGGCCGCACGCTGATCGCCGCGCAGCTTCGCCAGCCAGCCGGCAGACCAGGTCTGCGTGCGCTTGAACTCCCACAGGATGGTGCCGCAGGGCTGGCCTGCCGCGTCGCGCACGGTGTGCAGCAGGTCGCCACCGAACTGTCCCTTGGGAACCGGCTGGATGTCGTCCATGGGGAAGCGTGCGCGCAGTTGCTGCTCGATTTGCGTCTCCAGCACCTCACCCTGCGCCTGCTGCGATCCCTGCTCCGCCTTGCGCTTCAGCTCGTCGATCTGGCGGCGCAGGCCCTGGATGGCCTCGTCCTTGTCTCGTACCTGAAGCCCCATCTGCTCCTCTGCCTGCGATTTCGCCTGCCGCCGAACCGACTCGAGCTCCTGCTGAACCTGTCGTTCCACCTGCAGCTTCAGCTCGCGGCGCTCATCGTCCA
>JAUTWX010000487.1 GCA_030838385.1 Acidobacteriaceae bacterium | reverse complement strand
TGCCAACCCTGCTTCAGCAACTCTCCCAAACCGCGCGCCTCTTCCAGCTCAGCGCTTGCGCCGGAGAGAGGATCGCCCGCTCCGTTGACCCAGGCATCATGATGGTTGCCACGAATCACCCACTGATCGGGAAGAGTCGAACCGGGAATTGTCGCGACCACATCGTAGAGCGGCTTGCGGTCCCAGTTGAAGGTGACAGCAAGGTGCGCCATCGCGACGCTCGGGCCGACTTTATATGCGAACGGAAGCCCGCCACGCCAGCTCTCCGGCACCAGGTCACCGCGCAGGGATTTCAGAAACGGTGTTGCGTCTGCATAGGAGATCGGAAGCACAGGAATCTTCGTAATCGTCTGCACCTGATCGAGCGGAATCAGCTTCGCGCCGGCCACAGCGCCAATGCCCGGCGTCTGCGGATCGCCCGGATACACCGGCATATCCATCACGCTGCCACGCTGCGCACCCTCCGCGGGACGCATCGGCCCATCCGGATAGGTGTCGCCACGAAAGTAGCCATCGTCGCGAGGATCGGAGTAGATGATGCAGCCGACCGCGCCATGCTCGGCCGCCACCTTCGGCTTGATCCCGCGCCACGTCTGACCGTACCGCGCGATCACAATAGCGCCCTTTACCGAGACGCCCATCCGTTCCAACTCTTCATAGTCAGCCGGGGCACCGTAGTTCACATAAACCAGCGGAGCCGTAACATCGCCATCCCGCGAGTACGCGTTGTACGTTGGCAGCTGCTCTTTCTTCTGGTCCGAAGTCGGATCGACCTTTACCACTGGTTCGTCGAGCGTGGCTTCGAACTTCTCCGGCCCCAGCAGCTCCAGTTTGCGCGACTTCGGCGTAGGGAACAACGCCTCAAACTGCTCGATCTTCGCATCGAGACCATACGACTTCAACTGCGCAAGCAGCCACTCGGCATTGTCCTTGTCGTAGGGTGAACCCACGTGGTGCGGCCGCGCCGACATCCGGCGCATATTCTCGCGAACCTTTGCCGGATCGGGCATCTCGCGGAACTTCTGCTCCCACTGCATCTCGGCAGCAGCGTGTTCCGGCGTGTAGCCGCGAAGAGTGACATCTCCGGTATTGACGGCGTAAGCGGTGCTTGCAAGCAAGGTAAAACAGGCGATGGCCCTTCGCATGGTGAGAAAACTCCTCTGAATGAAGGCTTTGAGAAATCCTACCATTGCAGGCATATCTACCTAAGGAAATGTCTATCCTCGGATCGCACTTGCTTCCGTTCCCGCGCCAAACAAATAGCCTAAGCCATAAAATATTTTTATCCGTCACCCGTCTACACCCTTAGATGAACCAAATCCCGGGAAATTGGACGATTATCGAGCAGGATCAGCTTATCTCTGAGGCACTGGAGAAAGATGAGCCCAGGCTGCGCAATTTCATCCGAAGGCACGTCACCGATACCGCCGAAGCCGAGGACATCCTTCAGGACGTCTTCTACGAACTGCTTGAAGCCTACCGCCTAATGAAGCCCATAGAGCATGTAACTTCCTGGCTCTTTCGCGTGGCCCGAAATCGGATGGTCGATCTCTTCCGCAGAAAGAAGCCTAGTTCGCTCAACAACCCAGTGTCTGCTGAAGAAGGCGGTGACACGCTCGAAGATCTCCTGCCTTCTGAGGACGCCGGTCCCGAGGCAGCTTACGCAAGGACTCTGCTCCTCGATGCGCTGGACGAAGCCCTCGAAGAACTACCTGAGGCCCAGCGCGAAGTCTTTGTCGCCCATGAATTGATGGGCCGGAGTTTCAAAGACATCTCCGCCGAAACAGGTCTGAGCGTCAATACGCTGCTCTCGCGAAAACACTACGCCGTGCTGCATCTACGGCAAAGGCTGCAATCGATCTACGAAAATTATGCAAAGAAATAAGGAGTTAGACATGGGTCGACATCCAATAGTCAGAGGAATAAAAATCGCGCTCTTCGTCGTTATCGCCAGCGTCGCGCTTGGCTTCATCGTCGAGAGCCTATGGAATGTCCTAGTGCCGCCAATCATTGGATGGCACACGATCACCTTCTGGCAGGCGCTTGGCCTGCTTCTGCTAAGCAAGATTCTCTTTGGCGGCTTCCATCGCCACGGCGGCAGAGGCCGCGATCGCTGGAAGCAACGTATGAAAGATCGCTGGGAGCAGATGACACCCGAGGAGCGCGAGAAGTTTCGCAATGGAATGCGTTGCGGCCGCGCTCCCTTTGCCTCATCCGTGGAGCCTCGGGTATGAACAAGTTCGATGGAAACGCCACCAGCACTGGTGAAGATGCCGAGGCTGGCAGCTACAAGGGCCCGTCTTCTTCGATTCCATATCGACCGCCCGCCGCAAGCTCCAACGACCGTCTCGAGGAGCTCGAAATTGAGAACTCTCGTTTGCATCGATTGGTTGCCGAGCTTCTGATCAAAAACCAGCAGCTTCGTAAGCCGGACTGAACGCCACGACCCAAATTACCGATGCCAATGCATCTTCCAGCCGAGGTACTTAGTGGCCGCTTCGTAGACAGGCGCGGCAGTCGTGGAGAAGTTGGCGGCAACATGGTGTTCAAAGCCGTTCTCGCAGATATAACGCAGTAACTCCTGCATCTTCGCAATCTCAACTACACCTGCCCCGCCGAAGGTATGCAGCGGATCGTTGGTAAATGCGCCCTCGCCGACATAGCCGGTGATCTGCCCGGCAAAGTCGTCGGTGGAGAAGCGCGCAAAGCTCATCGCTCCAGCCTTTACTGTGCCATCCAGCGTGCCGTGCGTATTCTCTTTGCCAACCGTTCCGGCGATGATCTGCTGGAAGTCCATCTTCACGCCCTCATTGAAGAAGTGTTTGGGCAGATTCGAGCAATGGAAGCACACCGCCTTATCTGGGTTGTCCCCATAGTTGTTGTTCCAATCCAGCAATGCGCTCGGCGATTCGCTGGCCAGTGTCAGGGCATACATGCTTAGCGTTCCCAACACGTCGACCTCGCAGGCCGATGGAATCAGGCTCTCGCTCATCATGCTCATCACAGTGCAGGGAACGATGCCCAGAAACTCTTCAATCGACGTCCAGCACTGTACCGCGCTCACGGTCAGCTCACTCGCCTTCATCCACTGATCGATCACGGCGCCAAGCTTCGCCATCTTCATCAGCGCAGTCTCCGGCGTCTCGCCCACCGGGATGTATTTCTTGATCGCAGCGAGCTTCACCTGCGCAGCATCGTCGTTGTCCTTCATCCGCCCGATGCGGCCCATGACCTCGGAGAGATCGAGCGTCTCCACCGTGATGCCTGAGCGCTCGAGCAGCTTCTCCGAGTAGCGCACCGTGTTGAACGCTGTGGGCCGCGCGCCAATCGCTCCGAACCGCACGTTCTTGAGCCCACGCACCACGCGAC
>JAUTWX010000486.1 GCA_030838385.1 Acidobacteriaceae bacterium | reverse complement strand
CCACCTGCAGCTTCAGCTCGCGGCGCTCATCGTCCAACGCCCGCTTCTGGCGAAGAAACTCGGCTTCCTGCTCCTGCGCGACTTTGAGTTTGGTCGCCAGCGATTCAAGCCGCGCATCCCGGTCCTTCAGCTCGCTCGTCTGGCGTTCGAGCTCGCCGGCAACCATCTGTTTCGCCCGCTCGACCTCCTGCGCCGCCAGTTGCTTCCGTTCGACATCCACGCGGGCCCGCACCTGCTCGGTCATCCGCCGCTCGGCATCCAGTGCCTGCCTCTCCAATTCGGCGGAACGGTTTGCCACCTCCTGCTCGCGGCCGGCAATGGCGGTCTGCTGATCCCGTATCTGCTGCTGGTACTTCCGGTCCACCGCGGCGATCAGCGGCGCCGCCAGCGATTCCGTCACCTTCATCTCGTAGCCGCATTGCGGGCATTGCACGGTCTGCTCGCCCGGTCCTTTTTCGCCCGGTCCCTTGATTGCCGTCGTTTGCATCTGTACTCCTCGTTCTCCATCGCCAGCGCTATCCCCGCTGCCGGGCCACCGTCTCCAGCGCATCACAGACGTGCGCCAGGCCGTTCTCCCGCCGCATCTCTTCACCAACCTCGGCCGCGCGCTCGGCGAAGCGCGGATGTCCCAGGATGCGCCGGATCCGCCGCGCCGCGCGCTCGGCTGTGTAATTCTCGCGTCGAATCACGCCCGCCACGCCCAGCCGCCGCATGCGCCGCGCGTTGTCCGGTTGATCATGACTATAGGGCATCACCAGCATGGGCCGGCCGGCCTGCATCGACTGCGCGGTGGTGCCCACGCCGCCCTGATGCACGATGAGTGAGGCCCGTGGAAAGAGCTTCGAATAAGGTGCATAGCGCGCCACGCAGAGGTTCGCAGACTGCGTTTGCGGCACGTTTCGGGAGTCCGTTCCTACCAGCAAGACCGCGCGCACGCCGGCCATCAGCGCCGCCTGTGCGCTCTCTTCGTAGAAGGCGCCGGCATCCAGCACCGCCGCCGAGCCCAGCGTGAAGACGACCGGCGGCTCGCCCGCCTGCAGAAACTGCTCGACTTCCTCAGAAAGCTCCCGCTTGCCGGCATCCCCGTCATAGAAGACGAAGCCGGTGATCTCCGTATTCGGTGGCCAGTCCGGCTGCGGCTCGCCCAGCAGCCGCGAAAACATCGCGAGCACCAGGCTGGGGGCGTGCTTGGCATCGAAGAGGACATTGCCGCCGCGATCCAGCCCCAGTTCGGCACGCAACCGGTAGACAGGCTCGGCCCAGTCCCGAGTGATCCAGCGGGCAAAGCGGCTGACGGCGTGGCCCGTGGCAGGCACCACGCTCTGCAGACGGGCCAGCTTGGGGTAGGGCGGCAGCACCGGAGCGTCATACGCGGAGAAGAAGGAGAGCGGCGCGAGCACATAGCTTGCCCAGCGCACGCCCGTCACCTCTGCGACCACCGGCGCCTGGTAGGTGAGCTCACCGGCCAGCATCAGGTCAGCCCCGCCGCTCGCCTGGACAGCAGCGAGCAGCTCGTCATAACTCTGGCGGATCGCCGGAAAGAGCACATCACGCAGCGTGCGCTCGGTGCCCTTGTGGATGTCCATCAGATCGGCAACCTGCTGCGGGTCGTCAGGGTCAAGCGTCGGGCCGACCTTCGCGAACTCCAGGCCCAGCGGCTCGATCTTGGGCCGAAAGATCTCCGGCACCGCCAGCACCGGCGTATGGCCCCGCCGCCGCATCTCCAACGCGACAGCAATGAGCGGGTGCACGTCGCCCAAGGTGCCAAAGGTAGTGAGAACGATCCGCATGATGCTAGCAGCAGCTTATCGGATGCGACATGACGATGGCGTTTGCTGCCGAGCCGGAGGCAAAGTCACAACTCAATCGCCGATTTTGCGACGTGGTTCCGGCGCGGATGCTTCAGAGACTTACCGAACCGACGCCGGCTTGTCGTTATGAATCGTCGCTGCTTCTTTTGATCCGCCGCTACGGCGAGGACGTCATCGAATCGCATAACCGCCATCGACACGGATCGTGGTCCCAGTCACAAAGTCCGAAGCCCGCGAGGCCAGGTAAACCGCTGTTCCAGCAATTTCCTCGGCCTGGCCCCATCTGCCGGCGGGTGTCCGCGCAATAATTTCGTCATTCAAGGGCATTGTCTTAACCGGCGCGGTCATCTCCGTTTCAATCCACCCCGGCGCAATCGCATTGACTTGAATGTTGTGCGGCGCGAGTTCAATGGCCATGGATTTGGTCAGTTGGACGATCGCGCCTTTCGCTGCGCTGTAAGAGGGGATAAGCCCAGATCCAAAAAACGAGTACATACTGCCGATGTTGATAATCTTTCCGCTCTTTTGACCCAGCATTGATTTGGCGGCGAGCTTCGAAAGAAGGAAGACAGCATTAAGTTGCGTCTCGATGACGTTGTCCCAGTCCTCGGGCTTCTCGTTCAATATGCCCCCGCTCAGCGACACATTACCGGCATTATTGACCAGGATGTTGATGCCACCAAGTTCGCTCTCGACCCTGCGAAGCGCCGGCTCCAATCCGGCGCGATCGGTTACATCCACCTTCACCGCCATCGAAGGAACGCCGATCGTCTTCAACTCGGAAAGCACGTGCTGGTTCTTCTCGTCGTTTCGTCCAAAGACTGCGACGGCAGCCCCAGCTTCGGCCAATCCCAGCGCAATGCCGCGACCAATTCCACCATTACCGCCAGTCACGACAGCCACCCGACCGGTCAAGTCAAAGAGCGCAGGCATCTTCAGCAAAATTGGTCCTCATTTCGATTTCTGGGGGGACTGCTGCTGTTCAAACTGGCCTGGGTGAGGCTCGAGGCCATGCACTGAGGGGAGATCACCGCAGGGACCGCGCATCATCAAGCTCGCACGAAGAGTTCGCCAAAGCTACGCCGATCTGCGGGTTGCGTCAAAGCGCTAGGAAGAATGGACAGCGCCGTTGCGATGACGAATCTCGCCAATGACGAATCTCGCCAATGACGAATCTCGTGACTCCGCCATTCTGTGACATTCGCGAATCCTACTTTCTTTAGCTAACTTCTTTATTGCCAGTCCCACTTCCCCCTGTCGAAGCGCCGCGCCTTTGGCACGTAAATTGCCTTACACATAAGCGGCTAGCAATAAAGATCAGAGGCGCGCCGTGGCGATGTTCCGGTTGGACTATCTATCTTGTTTTCTCACCGTCGTTGCGACGTTCCTGGTCGGAAGAAAGATGTGGACCGGTCTTGTTGTTTCGGGCCTCAATAGCCTCATCGTCTGTGTGATCGGTTTGCATACGTCGCAGTATGGCTTTATCCCTGCGAATGTGTTTTGCATTTGCATAAACGCATTCAATCTTCGGGCATGGTTAAAGTTGCGGAAAGATCCATCCGAATCGACGACGGACGCAAGCAGCGAACTGGTCGCTGGCTGCAAACGAATGAGCAGCTCAAAAAAAGCAGCCACGCGACGCTTAATAAATTCTTTCAGAATGCGCAGCGAAGGAAGGCTCAGGAATTCGATCTCATCTCTCGCTGTTAAAGGCGTGTGGCCCTTTGCGCCAACACCCTTCGCACCGCCACCCCTTCGCACCAACGGAAAGGTCGGGGTGCCCCACCTTGACGCAGTTTCATCGCGGCAAGGGTGGGAGTCCACAAATCTCAACGGTCCTTTCCCGGTTTCCCAGCCATCAGAATTATTTCCGCATCGCCGACAACCACGAAGTGCAGCCTAACCAGCCGCCGACGATAAGGCTGTCGCGTCCAGCGCTGGCAGCCTGGCGCCCCTGATGATGAGCCACAGTATCAGCGCCACCTCCCCGAAGAAGGCGGGCTGAGAATAGGTAAACACCCTTGTCCTGATATTGCGGCAACAGTAAGCCCGTAAAACTCAGGTTGGCGAAGCCGCCGATGGCGAGCCAGACGCCTAGGAACCGCGGCAGGAATCGCGACCTATACACAAGCAGCCCGAGGGGAAAGAGCCACAGACCCCAAAATATTTCGGCGACACCAAATCCGTGATTATGTAGATGGATGAACAGCATAGCCAGAGCATCCCGCTGAGGCTTTTCGAATACGGATAGGAAATCAGCCCCGCGCACGAGGACGAGAGCGGCAATTGAGTTCAGCTCATTCAGAAATGTTATAGGGATCGAAACCACAATCAATATCACCACGACCGAGGCGTGCCGCCGGTCGACGCCCTGACCAGCTCGTATCGAACGCGCCTGGGATCAGGAATGAGCTCAACCTCCGCAATATCGGCCGCTCAGACTCCCACCACCCACCATTCCCAAACTGAAATTCAATCCAGCCTCAGTTACAAAGTCCTGCCACTTCTATCCACCCAAATTGATACCCTTAAATCAGGCAGCACTGGATTACAGAGTCCCCTGACGCCCGTAAGTCCTTTGCCTGGAGATATTCAGGGGCAAGCTATTTTGCAAATCAGCGAGTTGCGGACCGGAGGCGGAAACGCCCCGGAAATGAGGCGAAATTGTATCCGTAAGTCCAATGGATGGAGATATTTACCCGTAACTCCTGTCGAATGAAATTTTTGCGCCCCGGAGTGCCGTTTAAGCCTCGTCGAAACAGAAACTTACGGGCGAAAAATCGGAAAAGCCCTGCGGTGCGGGGAGGGGGGTGGGATTACTCAAGAGTTACCCCCATCGTAAGACACGTGCAAACCGAATGTTGATGCCAGCCGCGTTTAACGCAACCGGCGCTCCGCCTCGCTGATCTTCTGGTCGTTGATGCTGGCCACGCGGCGGCGCATGCGGCCGTCCGGCGCGAACTCCCACAGCTCCACCCCATACGAACGGAACCATTGCCCGGTGCGGTCATGGCATTCGTACTCAAAGTGCACGGCGATGCGGTTCTCGTGTGCGGTCCAAAGCTCTTTGCGCAGCCGATAGTCCAGCTCGCGAACCCACTTGCGTTCCAGAAAGGCGACGATCTCTGCGCGACCGTGAAGAAACTCATCACGATTCCGCCATTCGCTGTCTTCTGTGTAGGCCAGCGCCACCTTCTGCGGATCGCGTGTGTTCCACAGGTCTTGTGCAGCCTTCACCTTGCGCGCCGCGCTCTCCATATCGAAAGGTGGCACCAACGCCTGCTGTGTCATACGTGCTCCTTCTTAAAGAGAGATGCGTGACGGATGCGAAGGACTTTCTATACTGGAGAGGATGCGGAAACTCGATCGCTCCCGTTTGTTGCAGCAGCGCGCCGAAGGTTTTTTGCCCGGCGGAGTCGATTCGCCGGTTCGCGCCTTTCGCGCCGTGGGCGGCGACCCGCCCTTCCTCGCGCGCGCCGAGGGCGCTTACCTCTGGGACGCCGACGGCAATCGCTACATCGACTACTTCGGCTCCTGGGGACCGATGATCCTGGGCCATGCCTTTCCGCCAGTCGTCGAGGCGATCCAGCAGGCGGCGGGGCGCTCCCCCAGCTTCGGCGCATCCACGGCGAGTGAGGCCGATCTCGCTGAGCTGATCCGGGCCGCGGTGCCGTCGATGGAAAAGCTGCGCTTCGTCTCGTCGGGCACCGAGGCCACCATGTCGGCAATCCGGCTCGCGCGTGCCTTCACGAATCGCAAGTACATCGTCAAGTTCGAGGGCTGCTATCACGGACACGCGGATGGCTTGCTGGTAAAGGCCGGCTCCGGTGTAGCGACCTTCGGCATCCCCGGCTCGGCAGGCGTGCCGGAGGAGATCGCGCACTTCACGCTGGCGCTGCCGTACAACGACATCGCGGCAGTCGAAGCGGCATTTGCAGCGCGGCCCCAGGAGATCGCCGCCATCATCCTGGAGCCAGTGGCGGGCAACATGGGTTGCGTACCGCCGGAACCTGGTTATCTCGCGGCACTGCGCGAGCTGACGACGCGCGAGGGCGCGGTGCTGATCTTCGACGAGGTGATGACCGGCTTTCGCGTGGCGCATGGCGGAGCGCAGCAGCTTTACGGAATCACCCCAGACCTGATCTGCCTGGGGAAGATCATCGGGGGTGGCCTGCCCTGCGGCGCCTTCGGCGGCCGAGCCGAGATCATGAACCTACTGGCGCCGCTCGGCCCTGTCTACCAGGCCGGAACGCTCAGCGGGAATCCGCTGGCGATGGCGGCGGGCGTCGCTACCCTGGAGTACCTCGCACGGAATCGCGAAGCGGTGTACAGCAATCTGGAGGAGGCGAGTCGCCTGGTGGCTCAAGGCGTCGCCACAGTGTTTTCCGAAGCAGGTGTCCCGGTGACGACCAATCGTGTGGGCGCGATGTGGACCTGGTTCTTCACGAACGAGCGCGTGGTCGACTTCGCGACGGCAGCGACTTCAGACACCACGCGCTTCGGCGCGTTTCACCGCGCCATGCTGGATGCCGGCGTGTGGCTGCCGCCCTCCCAGTTCGAGGCGATCTTTCTCGGCACGGCTCACACGGCCGCGGTGATCGAAGCGACTCTGACCGCAGCGCGACAGGCTGTTGCTTCCCTTCACGAGGCGCAGCCGGCGCGCTGACTGTTTGCGCAGGCTGCATCAGAACGCGGGCTTCTCCCATTCCGAGAAGACGAACTCTTTCAGGTCTTTGCGCTGGCGAGGCGAGAGCTCCGACTTGCGTGGCCCTTCCGGCAGTGACTCCGGATCGCCGAGATACCCGACGGCGGTGACGGCAACAGTCTCGAAATCATCGGGAATCTTGAATGCGGCCTGCGCCTTTTCGTGATCGAAACCAGCCATGGAATGTGAATGCAGGCCGAGCGCTGTGATCTGCACAGCGAAATTCGCCATGGCCGCACCTGTGTCGTGCCAGAAGTGGCGGTTGATCTGACCGTTGTGCGCGAAGTGTTTGCGTGCCACCGATAGGATGAGTACAGGCGCACTCTTGGCCCAGTCCTGATTGAAGGGAACGAGCGAGTCGAGTATCTTCTGATACGTCGCATCGCCGCGGCGCCCGACCAGAAAGCGCCAAGGCTGTTCGTTGTACGAGGACGCCGCCCAGCGTGCGGCCTCAAACCCTTTCTTCAGATCTTCGGCGGGGACCTCGCGGTCCGCGTACGCGCGCGGGCTCCAGCGATGCAGGATCGGTTCGACCATGCCCGCCACTCCAGGGGCATGCTTCAGGCTCTCAATCGATTCCGGCGTTGGGGCCATCGGTATTGCTCTCCTTGCTTGGGCGGAAAAACTCTGCGCGACTGACGCGTGAGTTGTTGGATTCAATAGAGCACCCCAAAGGTGCCGCAATCAGTGTGGATGCAGGCCGAGCGCTGTGGCTACCGCCGGAACAGGCGCGGCCTTGCCGTTGGTCTTAGTAACAACGGCGAAGCTGCCCTGATAATCCCACACCGCCCAGCCGATGCCTTGATCCTCGAGGGCGGCGCGCGTGTCGCGCAGCCACGCGGCACGCATCGCAGGATCAGCATACGGCTGGTACACGCCGAACTCGCCGCAGTAGACCGGTACGTGGTGCAGCGCGGACCATTTCCCGGCGAAGCTCAGTTCCGACCGGATGCGCGCGGCATCCCAACGGTCGACGCCATAGGTGTTGATCCAATGCTGGCCGCTAAGCTGCGGCTCCTGCGAGACCGCAGTCGCGATGTTTTCCGGCGAGGACGGATAGGGCACGCCGCGAAGTGGCCGCACTTCGGCCATGGTCCACGTTGCGCCCTGATGCGTGAACGGGAAGGGCTCGTAGTCGTGGAAGGTGTAGATCACGTTCGTGTCAGGCACCGGCTCCAGGATGAGCAAGTCGTCAAGGCCGGAGTAGTGCTGCGCCGTCGCGATGATGGTGTGATGCGGGGCGGCGGCGCGGATGGCGGCGATCAGGCGTGTCTGAACGGCGGTCCACTGCTGCGCGTTGTTGAACTCCGGCTCGTTCAGCACCTCGAAGAAGATGCGATCGGGATTTGTCTGCGCATAGTGGCCGGCCAGCGCAGTCCATAGTGCGCAGAATTGAGTTACGGCGGCATCTTCGGTGCGGAGCTGGCGCTTGAACTCATCGGAGGGATGTACATCGACGATGACGCGCAGGTCATTCTTCAACATTGCGTTTACCGCCTTCTCGAGCTCGGCGACAAAGATCGCATTAAGGCCGTTTGGTGGCGCGCCGCGCAGAAGCTCATCGCCATCGATGCTGAGCCGCACATGGTCGAAGCCCATGGTGTGCATCAGGGCAATGTCGTCATCCGTGGTGTAGCTGCGCAACCGGGCGGGGGAGTAGTCGCTCGCCTGAGCGAACCACATGCTGGCGTTGATGCCGCGATGCAGTAGTTGCGCGCGTCGAGCTGCCAGGCTCGCAGACAAGGAGGTAGCGGCTACACTCGCGGGCGCAGATGGAGCGGCCGGCTGCGATTGCGCAGCAGGGAAGCAGGTGGAGAGAAGAAGGCAGGCGAGCAGCATTCGCATGGCGCCTCCTTTGTACAACAACGCAGGAAAGCTCAAATCCCATCCACTGGAAAAGGAACTGAAATCTCGTTATCATTAACGGTCCATGCCGCAACCAGTACCCCGCAATACGCGCCAGAAGCAAGCCATCCGCGACGCCTTCATCGAGGCGAACCGTCCACTCTCCCCGGAAGAAGCGCTGGCAGCCGCGCAACGTCACTATGAGACGCTGGGCATCGCGACGGTCTACCGCAACATTAAATCCCTGCTCGCGGAAGGTTGGCTCGACCCGGTTTCGCTGCCTGGCCAAGCCACCCGCTATGAAGTGGCCGGCAAGGCACACCACCATCACTTCCACTGCCGCAAATGCGGGCGGATGTATGAGCTCGGCGACTGCGCCGGGACTGTGCTGCCACGCCCACCGAAGGGCTTTCGAGTTTCCGGGCATGAACTGTTGCTGTATGGAAACTGCGCTCGCTGCGCGGAGACAGCGCCTGGTAAGGGTCGACGTCGGGCCAGCAGATAACGAGTCTTTGTTATCATTAACAGCAGCCAGCCACACAGTCGTCCGAACACGGCAAGGCTCCTCTCTCCATGCATATCGTTATCGTCGCTCACGCACTGCTGGCTGTCTTCGCCCTGGAGGCGGTGGCGATGCTGGCCGCCTGGCTGCTGCGCCGGCGCGACTATGCGCTCAGTGCGTTCCTGCCGTATCTCGTCAGCGTGGCTACGGGGCTGCTGCTCGCGACCGCGCTGTTGCATCTATTGCCCGAGGCGATCGCCAGCCTGGGCAATACGCCGCGCGTCTGGTATCTGCTAGCCGCGGGAATACTGGGGCTCTTCTGTGTGGAGCAGATTGTCGCGACGATCGTGCACACGGGCGACGCAGGCGTCGTGCATGTCCACGCTCACGGCCATGCGCACCATTCACTGCGTCCAGCGAATCTGATCGTCGCCAGCAGTCTGCACAGTTTCCTTGATGGTGTTTCGGTGGCCGCAGCCTTTGCCGCGGGACCGCGTGTTGGCTGGATCACTGCGCTGGCGATCAGTCTACACGAGGTGCCCCATCGCGTCGGCGATTTTGCCGTGCTGTTGCACGCGGGTTACTCCGCGACCAGCGCGCTGCGTATGGCGGTGCTGCCGTCGCTCGGTGCGCTGCTCGGTGTGGCGCTGGTGGCTGCCTTCGGAGCCAGCGGCGATACGGCCGTTTATTGGCTGCTACCGATCAGCGCAGCCAGTTTCCTCTATATCGCCTGCGTGAATCTGCTGCCGGAACTGCGTCACCAGCACAGCCGGCTGGCGATTGCGCTGCAGATGCTCTGCCTCTTCGGCGGCGCTGCCCTGGTGGCGCTTGTTGCCGGGCTGCCGGGCGCCTAGGCCCTAAAAGATGAATTTGAGCTGTCCGGTGAAGGTGCGTGGCGACAGGAAATGCGTGCCGCTAAAGGTCGAGAGGAAGTTATACAGCGCGTACTTGTTGGTCAGATTGACGATTGAGACGCTGGCGTTCACCTTGTAACGCTCGGTCTGAAAGAGGTTGTCGTGTCCACCCAGCAGGTCGAAAGTATTGCGCGGCCGCACGCGTTCAAGTCAACGCGCGGGTCACTCGCGCGAAGCTAGTCCCTAGCTGAATAGATGCTTCACTGGAGCTCCAAATTCGTCTTTCCGCCGTGCAGCGGGTGCGATTTTCCGCGCCACTCGAACGTGCCGGTAAGGCCAGTGGGCAGTGTGATTTCTGCGTGAAGGGCGCTGCCGACTATCTCATAATGCGCAACAATCTCCCCCCGCGGATGTGGATAGCGAATGGTGAGCTTTTTCAGGTCGCCCAGCTCTGGCGCGATTCTTACGGTGCCAAAGCCCGGAGTTCCAGGATGAATGCCCCCGACGATCGTGAGCAGATCGTACGTCGGATGCGCGCTCCATGCGTGAGAGTCGGAACGCGAGTCGCCAGGCATCTCCGGCCAGGTGCTGAAGCCCATCGGTAGCACCTCACGCCACGGCCCGAGTGAGGAGAGATAGAGATTGCCGGGCCCGGCATGTTCCAGCGCGCGCGCCAGATAGAAGCGGAAGTAGTAGCTCGCGGGCATCAGATGCTCCTGATCATTCACCGTGCGTCTCAGTACTTCTTGCTGGTCGTTTTTGGGAATCACGTCATACAGAACACCAAGAATGTTCGCGTGCTCACTGAAGACGGTGCGGTGCGGAGTGTCGGCCAGCAGCTTCCGCTCCGGCGACCAGCAGCGTTCGTAAATTCCTTGGCGCATATGTTTCAGCCGCGCGTCGTACGATGCGGCGATGGCGGGATCTCCGAGTGCGCGCTCGAGCTCTGACGCATCGCGCATCGCGCCCACCAACTCCAGTGAGAGCACGCAGGATTCGCCCTGTGCATCGAACGTCGGAATCTTCTGGCTTTCCGGCACCCAATCTACGAAGTTCCAATATGGCAGCTCGCGCAGCAAGCCGTCCGGCTGCAGATACTCGAGGAACCACGTCAGCACATCGCGCGTGCCCTGCAGATTTTCTGTGACGATGTGTGCATCCGGACGATACCAGTACAGATCGTCCAGCATGCCGATCCAATAGAGCGAGAACGGCGGAATGATCTGCTCCACGCTGCTCGGATAACGACTCTGCGTCAGGCCCTCCGGGGTATGCGAGTTGGCAAAAGCCATGATTGCCTGACGCGCCAGGCGATCGTCGCCCGTAACCGCATACGAGATGAGCGCCTGGATGCGCGTATCGCCGATGTACTGCAATTGCTCGTAGTACGGCGTGTCCATGTAGGTCTCGTGCGCATCGAGCCGCGCTGTTCGCCAGCCGATCTCCCAGATGCGCTGCAAGTCGGCGTCGCCTGAATCGAAGAGCGCGCGCTGCTCAAACGGATAAGTGCTCTCGTGCGCGCCCAGGTGGTCCAGCGTCAATGCGTTATCACCGGTCTCGACGTCGATCTGTAGATAGCGCCAGGTGCGCCACCAGAGCGGCTCGAAAGTGTGCTGCTTGCCGCCGTCGGGCAGCACAACGTCGTGGAAGCCAATGGCATGCCGCCCTGCAATGTCGTTTCGGTTGCCCTTTTTGAGCTGAGCGTCGTAGAGCGCTTCAGCATACGTAAGGACGACCCGCGAGTCACGGCCCCCGCTGAACGTGAGCTCGGGATAGGCGGTGGTCAGCGTCTTGCGATCGAGCAGCAACTGCGTGGTCGTATGAGGCGGAATGGTGAGTGCGGTTATCGGAAATCCAGAGGCCCCTGCATTCGCCACGCCAGCGCGGACAATGGCTCCGGGACTTTCGTCCTTGTACGTCATCTGGGGCAACGGGTCGGGCAGCAGGCGCCATGGAATGTTCGCGACGTCGTACTCCGACGCCGCCTGGCCTGCATCGGCGCTGTCATCCTCGCGTATCGCAGTGCGGGCTGCCACCCAATGCAGCGACGTATCGTCCGGCTGCTGCCACTTCCAGCCATACTTCGCGGCATCCAGCGTCTCGCCGGGGCTGGCTGCCATGTAATCGCCGCGGCCATTATTGGCGCGCGGTACGACTGTGACCCCGGGCTCCTCTGCTACGGACCAGCTTCCATTTGTATCTGCCGCGGTTTCCTGTGCTGTATCTCCTTGGATCAGGAACGCGGTGCGGTCCGACATCTGCGCGATTGCCGAATAGATACCGAAGTTCCATACGGTTGCAGTCAGCAGGTTCGTCCCTGCATGGAGCGCCGGAGCCAGGTCGAAGGTTTCGTAGCGCCAGTGCGACAGGTCGCTAGCTGCGGGACCGGCGCCGATGCGCTGCCCGTTCACGTAAAAGAGGAACCTGCGATCTCCGCTGACGTGAACCACGTAATGCTGCCGCACAGCGGAGAGCTCGATCGCTTTGCGGAAGTGGAGCACAATCGGTTCGCGCAACGGCGCCGCGGGATGCGATATCCAGATGGCTGACCAGTGCTGGCGCGGCTCCTCAGAGTGCATAACCGTCGACGTAATAACTAAAGCGATACAGCAGAGGAGTGGCGCTAGCTGTTGAAGCGAAGGCTTGCTCATGAACAAAATCTGGGACCCCCAGAGCGCGAGAATCGCGCTGGCTGAACTATCGCGTGCGGAACGCACGATCTTACTGCGTGGCTTCGCGAGTGCATTGGTGAGGATCTCCGGGTTCGTGACGGTCTGCAGCGTGAACTCTCCTCGCGATCGGCCCAAAACCCCATGCCGACGATGCCGGGAATATTGCTGATAACGTCAGCAGGAGTTAACTAAAGATGCAACTGCAAAAAGTGAACTGCGCTGGCCTTAATCGACAAAATTAGCCAATAGAAGGACCTCATGCTGCGACCCGTTAGCGTTAAAGGGCTCGATATTCACAAAGCTCCCTGACATTTTTGCCTTGACAGTTCAAAACTCGAATAGCTAGGGTGATGTCCATTGATTTTCTGGTGGGATCGTTATCACAGGGAATACCCGGGACCCACGAAGGCCGTCCTCCGGGGCGGATCTAGAGAACAGCAACTGATTTGAACGATTTGAGCGTTTCAGGAGGCGGTTGTGACACACATATTCCAGGACCGTGGCAGGCCACGTCTCTCCATCCACATCGCAATTCAATTTTTGACGTTGTGTCTGGTGCTCTTTGCCGCTCGCGGAGCCTGGGCGCAGGCCAACGCCGGTGTCACAGGAACGGTCTTTGACGCGTCAGGGGCAGTCGTCCCGGATGCGAATGTGACCATTGTGAACGAAGGCACGTCGGTCACGAGCAAGACCACGACCAGCGGTGCCGGAACTTATGCGGTGACCGGCCTCACACCAGGACAGTACACGGTCACGGTGGAAAAAACAGGGTTCAAGAAGTCTGTCCAGAATCACGTCAACGTCGAAGTCACCGTTACCGCGACGCGAGACTTCACGATGGCCAGCGGCGCCGCGACTGAAACGGTTCAGGTAGACGCGCAGCAGATTTCGCTGAACACGACGCAGCCGCAAATGGGCACCACCATTGAGCCAATAGTGGTCAAGTCGCTTCCCACCGCACTCGGCGGCAGAGGCCGCCAGGTTGACCAGTTGCAGTTGCTCGCGCCCGGTACGGTCGGGGGCGCCTTCTCCCACCGCATCAGCGGCGGCGTGGATTTTTCGCAGGAGATTCTGTACAACGGCGTTCCAGCTCCGCAGCCGGAGACGGAAGGATACACAACGAACTTCAATCCGCCCTTCGAGATGGTGTCGGAGTTCCGTGTCGAGCGCACGACGTTTTCAGCGCAATATGGACTCGGACAGGGCGCTCTGACCTACCAGATGGCCTCCGGAACGAACCGCTATCACGGAGATCTGTTCGAGATCAACCGCAACAGCTTCTTCGACTCTCAGGGCTTTTTCAACAACAAGTACCACAGCGCGACTCCGGGTGTGCCCACCGACCACGAGAACAACTACGGCTTCAGCGTCGGTGGTCCGCTCTCGATCCCCAAGGTCTACAACGGGCGCGACAAGACGTTCGGCCATTTGAGCATGGAGTGGTACAAGCAGAACAGTCAGGATACGGATGTGTCGACAGTGCCGACCGCGCTCGAAAAGACGGGCAACTTCAGCGATTTCGTGGACGGCAGCACCGGCGCCCTCATTCCCATCTTCGATCCCCTCACCGGCAAGCAGTTTCCCGGAAACGTGATCCCCGCCAACCGCATCAGTCCGACATCGGCGAACCTTCTACAGTACATCCCGAATCCCGACCGTCCGGGGAGCGGAATCGGCGGGCTGGATTCCAACAAGAGCTTTACCCCATTCATCAATCCGCACATTCAGAACGTCTGGGGTTTTACCATCGACCAGAATCTGAACGACAGGCAGTCACTCCACTACAGTATGTGGCGAAACGCCTACAGCAACTACAGCTTCGACAATCCTCCTCTGGTGATTCAGCCCAACCCGCTCAACAGCATGAAGTATGATCCTGCGAACGGGAGTGCGTACATTTTGACCTACAACAACACCATCTCTCCCAATCTCATCATGACGGCAGGCTTTGGATGGATCGGTGAAATCAACAACCAGTTCAACCAGACCAAGTTTGCTCCTACGCAAATTGCGGGTGGAATCGTCCCGCCGTACATCGTATGGGATGGCCAGCACACGCTGACAAAGTGGGGCACCCAGGGGTCGTGGCTGCAGTCGATCAATCGCAAGCTGGGCATCGCGATTGTGAACAACTATCTGTACACAAAGGGCCGGAATACCTTCAACTTCGGCATCGACATCCGGCGCTCCTATCAGGATGACAATGAAGAACAAACCGCGGGCGGCCAATTCAACTTCAGCCAACGCACCACT
>JAUTWX010000393.1 GCA_030838385.1 Acidobacteriaceae bacterium | reverse complement strand
ATCGTGCGATCCTCGGTGGAGACCGCATAGAAGCTCGGCTTCGAGCGCCAGGCCGCCTGCGTGGTCTTGCCGGTGAGCAGAGCCCTGTGGAATGGCTCCTGGACAGCGTAGAGAACCTTCGCCTTCGATTTCGGCAGGTCGCCCGCGAAGTCGCGAAGAAAGGCTGCCTCGGTGAGGCGTCCCTCGTCGCCGTCGAAGACAATACCGGCGGATGCCGGCGGCGTGGGATAGGTCTTGGCCAGAGCGGAGTAATCCTCGCCCGCGTCCGGCGCTCGTGCCGCCACATACACCAGAGACGAGACCTTAGGATGCACGCCTGCCTCGGTGACGATCATGCCGGAGAAGGAATGTCCCACCAGCACCGTGGGGCCATCCTGCCGATCGAGCACGCGCTGAGCAGAGGCGACAGCTTCCGTCAGCGTCGTCAGAGGGTTTTGCACGGCCGTCGCGTTGAGTCCCGCCGCCTGCAATCGTGCGATCACCTCGGACCAGCATGATCCGTCGGCGAACAGGCCGTGCACGAGGACGACGTTGCGCGCCCTGACCGGGGCAGGGATAGCAGCCATGCCGCGGGCGGAAATCAGCGAAACGCCGGCTCCTGCAACCAGAGCGGCCGAGAAAGTACGCCTGTTCATCATCATGATCTGTCTTCCTTCTTTGCTAAGAATTCCTGGCCAAATTTCTGCGGTGCGGACACAGGGGTAGCGCACCGTCGTAGTACGAATGCAGTACTTTTGGGCATCGAGAGCAGACGAAAACTACGATTGGCTACGATCAGCCAAATCGGTGTGACCCCACACTCGTCCGGCGATTTTGAACGCCTCAGGTGCTCACCTTCTTGATCAGACCTAGCAGGTGGTCATCGAGGCTCTGAGCAACCTTGTCAATATCGGAATTGTGGAACTGCCCAAACTGCGTTGAGGGCTTATCGTATTCGAAGGTCGTTCCACCGTGCGCGTTTCCGTATACATTGAGCCGCAGCGGGGCGTAGAGCGCTGCGCTGAAGTTCAGCTTCGTCATCTGGGCGGCAGCAACGACGTTACCGAGATAGTAGACTTTTCCCTGTTGGCGTCTTCCTTCCAGCGCTAGCAAATTACCCTGCTCCGCCACGAAGTGGATCATGAAGCCATCCGGCCTCAAGCCTTGGGTTAGCTTCACACGAAGTTCGTCGATCTTGTTATCCTTTAAGAGTCTGCGATAACTTTCGTCGAACCGCTTGACCTCGTCGTCAAGCCGAGATGTCACTAATTGATAGGGCGTGGACGTTTCGATTGTCACATGATCCATTACGACGGGCATGTTCGAGGCGTGGAATTCCTTCAGCGCGCCGGCCATAGCCGCACCTCCCAATGCCAAACTAGCGCTAAGCAGAACGACTATCCCTGAGAGTTTCCTAATCATCACAGACCTCCGTGATCGGTTAAACGAGAGCGCTTCTGACATCGTGCTTCTCAAACGCACATCGACTTGCATGTTGATCATGGTTCACCCGGTATAGGCGAGTATTTCATTCACTTCTTTGGCTGCCCGGAATCCGGACGCGAGAGCACCTTGCATCCATCCAGGCTCCGCCGAGGTGTGTTCTCCGGCGAAGTGAATTCGTCCCTCACGACTCACCAGCGCTGGAGAGAATGCGAACATCTGCCCTGGACGCAACTCAGAATACGCTCCGCGCGCCCACTCGTTGTGCTGCCAGGAGTACGAAATGCTGCGCTCCGGGTCGGCTTGCAGCCCTGGGAAGACGCGACCGACGAAACTCGCTGCAAAATTCAAGCGCTCGTCCTCGCCCATTCGATCAAGTCGCAGAGCCCGCTCTCCCTCTTGGTAAAATTGCAGGATTCCACGCTCGCCCGGCCGATCCCAACTGGGATTCCAGATTTCCGCGGAATGATCCATCTCTGCGAAACCGCTGAGCCCCTGCTTTTGCCAATATCTGCTTTTCGTCTGAAAGGCCACCTTCACAACCGGCGCATAGCGAAGCTGCTCCATTGCCTGATGCTTCAGCGACGTGAAATGTGGGTGTATTTCGATGCTCCTCAAAATGCTAAAGGGAATGGTGCAGATCATCGCATCGGCGCGCAGCGACTGTTGCAGCCCGTTTTGCGTAACGATGGCGCGGACACCCGTTGCATCCTGCTCGATGCGGACTACGCGTGCGTCATAGATGATTCTGCCGGCGAGCCGAGAGGCTATTGCCGCCGGCAACAAGTCGTTCCCGCCCTTGATTTTAGTCAGGTTCTTGAAATCTGTCGTTGCCAGGACGCGCAGGATGAACAGAGCCGAGGCTTCCATTGGATAAGCTCCGATCTGTAAGAATTGCACTGCAGCCCTCGACGCGCCCCTACTGCGGAGAAATTCGGAGAATGTGTATTGATCAAACTGTCGCAGCGAAGCCGGGGGCCAACCAGGTGCATTCATTTCTCCCGCGGCGGCAACCTCTTGCGATGGGCCGACTATGTATTTCTGTAACATACCCGAGATTCCGAGCCGTTTTTCCTCGGAGGAGAAATTGAAGTATTGCCTCAGATCAATTCCTGGAGTAACGGGTATTGATTTTCCGCCGGTATACAAAACAGGCGTGAGTGAGGCCGGGGAAAATGGCTCCGTAGCGAGGCCAAAGCGCCTCGCATACGTGAGGGTCCAGGCATGATTAGGTGGAATACGGCCCGCGCCCGCCTCGACATACAGTCCAGCGGAAAATGGTTGACGAAGCGTGAGCACGCGGCCCCCCGCCCGCCGCTGTCCTTCGAGGATGGTCACATTGTGCCCTGCCTCCGCGAGTTCGTGTCCGGCCGCAAGCCCACTCAACCCCGCACCCAAAATCAAGACGCGCTTGGCACCGTAACGCCTATTAAGAGGCCCATCCGGCGGAGTACTCTGCCCGTCAACTTCGCTGCGGACCGTGCGTGGAACAAGGAGACCCGTCTGGGTAAGTAAGAGAGAGGCAAGCGTGGATCCTAGAAAAGACCTACGGGTGGATCGCGCGATATCATTCATTGAAGCTTCTCGGAACGGCGAATTGAGGATCAAAGCCGACGTTCACGGGCGATTGCCCGGCTCGCCTGCTCGCCGATGATGACGCTGGGCGCCATGGTGTTAGCCAGAGGAACTCGGGGCATCACGGAGGCGTCGGCGATACGCAGGCGGTCGACGCCGTAGACCTTGAGACGGCTGTCCACGACAGACATGCCGTCCCGCCCCATTTTGGCAGTGCAGCTCTGATGCCAAATGGTCGTCACGCCGTCGCGGATGAAGTTGTCCATGGCGGCGGAGGTGAGCGCCGTTGGCATGACCTCCCGCTTCACGAAGGCCCGAAGCGCCTTGGCGTTGCCGACCTCGCGCGCGAATTCCACGCACCGCCGCAATGCAGTCAGATCGGCCGGATCGGAGAGGATCTGCGAATCAATCTGGATCGGATCTTCGGGTCTAGCGCCTGTCAGGCGCAAGCGACCCACACTGTGTGGACGCAGAAGTGCCGGAAAGATCCCCCAGGAGCCGGCTGGTATAGAGTGGCGCGCCGCGAGCTCAGGGGTTGGGACGGGGAACTGGATCTGGAGCAATTGGATATCCGGGCTGTCCAGCTCCTGCGCGCTCTTAGCGAAGATGGTAGCTTCGCCGCCATTGCCGTGGGGGG
>JAUTWX010000379.1 GCA_030838385.1 Acidobacteriaceae bacterium | reverse complement strand
GGCTTGGCAAGTTCGCGATCATATCGCTGCGGGCCGGCTCAAAGTCGTGTTGCGGGAGTACGAAGTTTCGCCCTTACCAATCAACGCGATGCTCAGCCATACCCGGCTGCTATCGTCCAAGGTCCGCAGCCTTCTCGACTTTCTTGCCAGAGAGCTGGCGGCGCGCGATTTCACCTCCGTTCCGCCGTTCGCGGGACCGCGGCGGGAATGAGCCAGGGTAGCGCCCTTGAAATGGCGGAAATTCCCTGGCTTCCCACCAGGGCATGCATGTGAGGCATCCCCGCAAGCGCCAATTTGCCGAAGGGGTATCACGTCGGGAGATCAGCGACGCTCAAGTTTCTCGCCGACATCCGCGCGCTTCCCTCCAACGGCGACCTCCGGGGGCGCTCGAAAACCTGCGGACGGTGAAGATCTATCCCTCTCCACCACCGCTTCGCCCGCCACGCTGAAGTTCATCGACTTCTCGGACAAGCCGGCGGTGTGGCGCGGTCGCAAGTGGGAAGGGGACAGCCTGAACGCGAGCTACGACTTCACGACCGACAATGGCCCCCACCTGGAAGCACGGGACGGCTGGATGGTGGACGCACAGGGAAGTTCCCCGGCCATGTTCTCGCGTTCGCCCGGCGCGGGGTTAACTGGACCGGCTTGGTTTCCTCAACAAAGCAGGGCGCCTACCTCGACGCGGGGAAGACTTACAAGAAAGCGTCCCGCCCGGTTGGCTCTTCTGGTTGGTCACCGTCAACGCGTGGGCCGGAGGGGCCAGCGTCCCACGGAACTGAAAGCCGGGCAACTTTGAGCTCATCGCGAGGCAACGCACTAATGAGGGCCAGCTAAACGATCTCCGCGCACGAAACGCTACATGGAGAACTACAGGCGATGCCGCCGTCCAATGCAATAAATGGATCTACTTTCGGAGGTTCACCGAGAACCACAAGCTTCAATCCGCAGTACGGCATCAGCTGGCCCTAATTTTCATGCCGTCCGTCACATTCACCGGCGGATTAAGGATGACCTGATCGCCGGGCTTGAGGCCGGAGCGTACCTCCACCTGGGCTCCGTCGTCCGCCTCCAGATCCAACCTCCGAATTTCCAATTTCCCGTCCGCGACCACGCCAGCATTCAACCCGTCATTGTTGAAAATCACTGCCTGCGAGGGAATCAGCACCACAGGGTTCGTGCGACGCACCTGCAGGTGGACAATGCCATACAGTCCCGCCGTCAATATCGCGTCTTTGTTGTCGACATCGACCTCGGTGAGCAGCGTGCGGGTGCCGCCGGATAGCGTTTCGGCGTTGCGCGCCACAGTGCCGGCAAAGACACGATCTGGCAGCTCTGGGATGGTGATCGTCGCGTGATCTCCGTCCCGAATGCCGAAGTGATCGCTTTGCGGCACATAGATCTGCACGCGCAGCATATCTGTCCTTGCGATCGAAAACAACGGCGTTCCACTGGCGGCATCCGCGGTGACAAGACTGCCGACATCAATTTGGCGGTTGGTGATTACGCCGTCGAAAGGCGCGGTCACCTGCTCGAACGACACGAGCTGCGCCAGCCTGTCCACGGCCGCGCGCTGTACCGCAACGTTCGCCTCCGCGACAGCAAGTGCCGCTCGGCTTGCAGCGAAGCCGAGGCGGTCCTGGTCGCCTTGCTGCCGGCTCGACCATCCCTGCGCAACCAGCCGCGCAGTGCGCGCATCGGTGACGCGGCCTAGCTCCGCATTCGCTTCCGCCTGGCCCACTGCTGCTTGCAACTGCAGCAACTGCGCCTTCGCCTGTGCAAGCTGCTGATCGAGGTCCGGTGCGGCGATGACCGCCAGCACGTCGCCTTTGCGTACCTTGCTGCCAATGTCCGCGTTGCGGACACTGATGTAGCCGGTCGCGCGGGCACTGAGGGTGGCGCTGTCGAACGCGGCCAGGCTGCCTGGCAGTTCGATGATGCGCGGCTCTGTCTCGGCCTTGGCGGTCATTGTACGCACCAGCGGCACCGCGTCGCGCTGGGCTGCCAGCACCGCGAGGGTTTCCGCCCGGCGGCTCGACTGGCTCCACGCGCCGACGCCCACCAGCAGCGCCAGGATGGATATGGCACCCACGCAAAGCAGGCTTGCGGTTCGCCGCCGGCGACGTTCGTCCGGCTTGCCTTGCTTGTCGTCGCGCAACTCAGGTTCCACGGGCATATAGGTCATGAGACCGCTCCTCGAGGGGTCAGGGCCGCGTGCAGCTCCGCCTGCTTGCGGTCGAAGCGGCCGATCACCGAATACAGGTAAGGTACGAACAACAGTGTCGTGATGGTGCCGGCCACAACCCCGCCGATCACCGCGCGGGCGAGCACGGCATTTTGTTCCTCGCCGGGGCCGCCGATTGCCATCGGCGTCATGCCAACGATCATCGCAGCAGCGGTCATCAGCACAGGACGTAGCCGCGTCGTCCCGGCCGAGAGTGCGGCCTGGAAGGCGTTCATGCCCGTCTGGCGCAACTCGCGCGCGAACGTCACCAGCAGGATCGAGTTTGCGGAGGCAACGCCGACCGCCCTAATGGATCCCATAAGTGACGGCACGCTTATCGCTGTGCCGGTCACGAACAGCATCAGCAGGATGCCGGCGCCCGCACCCGGCAGCGCCAATACTACGGCAAGCGGATCGAGGAAGCTCTGATAGTTGACCACCATCAGCATGTAGACGAACACGGCCGCGAACAGCAGGCCTATCGTCAGGTTGCCGAACGCCGAGTGCATGCTTTGCATCTGACCGCGCACGACAATGTGGTTGCCAGGCTTGAGCTGCGGTGAAACTTCATCGACGATTTTCTGGATGTCCGCGGCAACGCTCCCGAGGTCGCGATGCTCGACGCTGCCATAGACGTCGTAGACCGCCTGTATATTGGACTGGTTGTAGACGGACTGCACGGCAACGCGTTTGGCGATGGCGATGTTGCCCAGCACGTTGGGAATTGGTGTGCCGTCCGTGCTGGTGCTGCTGGCAACCGGCGTATTATCGAGCTGCGTCTTGTCGGAGATCCGGTACTCCGGCGTTTGCACTGCGAAATAGTACGGTATGCCGGTTTTCGGGTCGGTCCAGAAGTTGGGTGAGACCTGCTCGGACGAACTCAGGCTGATGTTGAGGTCGTTGGCAACCTCTTGCATGTTCAACCCAAGTTCTCGCGCGCGCGTCCGGTCGATCGTGTACGCCATTTCCGGCGCGTCCAGCTCCTGTTGCACGTGCGCATCGACAATGCCTGGAATGTCGCCGATCCGCTGGCGCAGCAACGCGGCGAGGCGCTTATTATTCTGGCGGTCGCGCCCTTGCACCTGCACATCAACCTGTGTGGGAACCCCGAAGTTCAGCACCTGCGTTACCAGATCGGCCGGCTGGAAGTAGATCAAGACGTCCGGGAAATCCGCCGCGAGGCGCTGGCGCAGCGTCTGGATGATGCGGGCGGTGGCCTGGTGGCCCTCGGCAAGCTCGATCTGGATAATGCCGTCGTTCACGCCGATGGTGCTGCCGTCGGTGAAGGCGTAATTGTAGGTGCGCTGCGGCAGTCCGATATTGTCGAACATCAGCCGCAGATCCTTTGCGGGGAGCTGCTTGCGAATATCGTCCTCGATCGCGGCAAAGATCTGCTCGGTCCGTTCGATGCGCGTGCGCGCCGGGGCGCGGACGTGCAATTGGATCAGGCCTGCATCCACGCGCGGAAAGAAGTCGGTGCCGACGAAGGCTGCAAGCACGGCAGCGCCTGCCACCAGCGTGGCGGCGACCGCCGGCGTGGTGATGCGACGGCTTATGATGCCTGCGAGCAGCCAGCCGTAGAAGTCCCGGAAACGGTCGAAGCGCGCGTTGAACGCCGCATGGAACCGGCCGAGCGCACCGGTGGAGGCGCCGTGTCGTCCGTGCTCCGTGCGCAACAGCAGATGGATCATGATCGGCGTCAGCGTGCGGGAGATCGCATAGGAGGCAAGCATCGCAAAGACCACGGCCATTGCGAGTGGCGTGAACAGATAGCGTGCCGCGCCCTGCAGGAAGAAGACGGAGACGAACACACAGCAGATCGCCA
>JAUTWX010000341.1 GCA_030838385.1 Acidobacteriaceae bacterium | reverse complement strand
GAGCCCTCCAGCCCATGCAGCAGCAGCACCGTATCGCGCCCCTCCTCCGGCTGCCAGTGGCTCTGACACAACACGCGGCTGGGCGGCAGCCCATCACGCGCCGGCTCTACCTCGATCAGATCGTTTTCAGGAATCGGCAGCACCGCCGTGCGCGGAAGAAAATTCCCCGCCAGCGTCTGCAGATGCGCGTTGCGAAGAAACCTGCGCGGCGCGAATGTGCTCTGCCACACTGCCAGCGTTTTAGCCGCGGCAATCTTCGCCGCCGACTCGATCAGCGGCGCCGTCACCGCGCCAGCGCCTCAAGCACCGCGCGTGCCCGCAGCGGACCATCGGGAGCGTCTTCGTGCATGAAGTACGCGTACACATCGCCCTCGTCCGCATCCTTCGCGAACCGCTGCGCTATCTCATCGAGATCCGCTTCGCTGTACGCACTGCGCCGCAGCCGGTAGCACAGAAAGTCCGCTGTCCTGCGCTGCGGTGTCTGCAATTCGTCACTCTCTGCGATACATAAGGCGGCATTCGCCTGTTCCAGCGCCGCATACACGTCTTCCTCAAACCACGACTCGTGCCGGAACTCGAAGGCCATCCGCATCTTCAGCCGTACAGCGTCTTCCAGGAACACCTTCAGCCGTTCCGCATCAGCACGAAAATTCGGTGGCAACTGGAACAGCACCGCGCCCAGCTTGCCCGCGCGTTCCGCCGACAGCAGCGCTGCCTTCAGCGCAGCCAGCGCATCGCCGCACTCGCGCAGCCGCTTCAGATGCGTGATCGCATGGGGCGCCTTGAAGGAGAAGCGAAAACCCTCCGGCGTAGCGTCCAACCAGGTCGTCAGTTGTTTCTCACTGGGCAACTGCCGGAAGGTGAAGTTCACCTCCACAGAGTTCAGTTGTGACGCGTAGTATGCCAGCATGCGCACCGGAGGCGTCTTTGCCGGATAAAATCCCGGCTTCCAACTCGCATAAGCCCAGCCAGAGGTGCCGGCATAGACGGTGGGCGGGTGGGCAATCATGATTAGGAAGGTAAGGAGGAGCTTGCTGGGGCGGCTAGTGGGGATCGAACCCACGACATCCTGAGCCACAGTCAGGCGTTCTGCCGCTGAACTATAGCCGCCGTGACGCTGTCAGTAGCAACTCTGCGATTGTAGCATCAGGAAGGGCCGTTTCAGCCCCCACAGGGCGCGCCCCGGAAGACGCCAATCATGGCCACCACTGGCAGCAACAAACAACGCGAACCCGAGATTCTGCCGCCCGACTCCCGCTTCCACGCTGGCAACGGCCTCTTCCGCGACGAAAATCTCGACCTGCTCAGCCGCGTGCTCGACACCTGGTTCCGCATCCCCGGCACCTCCATCCGCTTCGGCATCGACGGCATCATCGGCCTCATCCCAGGCGTCGGCGACATCCTCGCCGGCCTCGCCTCCTCGATCATCATCCTCGCCGCATGGTCGCGCGGCGCACCCTACGTCACCATCGCGCGCATGCTGGTCAACCTCGCGCTCGACGTCATCATCGGCACCGTGCCCCTCTTCGGCGACATCTTCGACATCGCATGGAAGGCAAACCGCCGCAACTACGCCCTGCTCACCCAACACCTCGAGCACCCGCATCGCAATCACTGGCGCGACTGGCTCTTCCTCGCCGGCGTCGGTCTCGTGGTCTGCGCCATCCTCGCAGTGCCGGTCCTCTTCGTCGCATGGCTGCTGAACGTGCTCTTCACCACGCGCATGTAGCATCCAAAATCGATCCCCTCATGGATCGGAATGGGTTGCAGACCTGCGGCGGCACGCTCTTCGAGCCCTGTGTGCAAGTTGATACAATCAGCTACGATGTCGGGGCGTAGCGCAGCCTGGTAGCGCATCTGCTTTGGGAGCAGAGGGTCGGGGGTTCGAATCCCTCCGCCCCGACCATCGAATCAACCACTTAGCGCGTTCGCGCAGCATTCTCAGCAAGCACTGTAGCGAATACTGTAGCGGGTGACTGTCTTTCACATGTTGATCTCCGAAAATGCAGCCTAGTTGTGCGGTCGGGTGTCCAATCAGGGAAGGCATGCTAGGATTTCGAATCGAAAGGAGCTGACGATGACAACTGATCTCGAAAGTTTGATTGCGGCAGCCCGCTTCCAGGAATTTTCCGCATCCGAACGAGAGGCGCAGCGTCGCAGCTTCGCATATGGGAATACGCATATCGAAAATTCTCGTATCACGCGGGAATTGATCGACCATCAAGCGGAGCTTCTTCGTCTCGAGGCGCGGGAAGATTGAGCGCCGACCAGACCCGGCACAGTCAAGCCGGGGAAGCGGAACTCGTTACCGATCCCGATGAGCTTGCCCAATTAGAAGGCCTAAACGGCATTAGGCAGTTCGATGCGGTGGTAGGAATGGTCGAATCCTTCCTGTCACCGGATCGACCATTCAAGTTTCGCCCCTCCCACCTGCTTCACCTGCACAGAGAAGCCCTTCGCGGCATTACTCGATATGCGGGTACATGGCGACCAGCCGACATCGAAATCGGAGGTAGCCAGCATCGGCCTGTCGGAGCGCACCAAGTGCCGGAAATGATCGAGGACATGTGCGACTACGTGAATTCTTCTTGGGAAGCGAAAACGGCGATTCACCTCTCTGCATATGTGATGTGGCGGCTGAATTGGATACACCCCTTTACTGATGGAAACGGGCGAACATCCCGGGCAGCTTCCTATCTCATTCTTTGCGTGAAAACTGGCTACCTGCTTCCCGGTAAGCTAACCATTCCGGACCAGATCTCTCAAGACCGCACTCCCTACTATCAAGCGCTGGAAGCAGCGGACCGAAGTCTGGCGACCACCAGCTCGCTCGATTTGAGAGAAATGGAAACCTTACTGTCTTCGCTTCTGGCGAGACAGCTCCTGCAAGTCATGAATGACGCGGGCGGTAACCCGGCACATTCCATCGCCTGAGCGCACGCTATTGCGTCTTCAAAGGCAGTGGTCTCTTCCCATCCAATTTCGAAAAGATAAGCATCACGGCATCTTCGCTGGGGTGGACGTACCGGGCAGAGATGGCAATGGACGAATGGCCAGCGATTCGCGCCAGTGTCCAAGCATCGCAGCCCGCCTCTCCTAGTCGAGTAAGGAACGTGTGGCGAAGTGAGTACAACACGAAGGGCGGCACACCGCTGAGCCTCACAGCCGCTCGTCCCCGGCCGCAAGAATCTGCTGCGCTTGCGTAACTGAGACAGTCTCACCGGAAAGCGGGATTGGGGTGGCTGGGGTCTGTCGGTACCATGCGGCATGTCCTCCCGTTGTGCCATACTGCTGGCGCTCTGCTGCCTCTCTGCCGATGCGCAGGAACGCACGCCGCCCATCCTTGGATGGGGAACCTATGTCGCGCCGCACGACGGTCGCCACGATGGGCAGGACCACGGCCT
>JAUTWX010000310.1 GCA_030838385.1 Acidobacteriaceae bacterium | reverse complement strand
CATGCCGCTTGACGAACACCAGGGAGGAATGAGACGGAACAACCGTCAGTGGTGACGACCAATGCCACCCCATGCTGCGCGCCGCGCAAGGGCACTCCTCGACCCAGGTGAGCAGCGGGATCACGATCACCGGTTTGGGTGATCACGATGACCGGAATCCGCAAAGGACCTGGTGCCATAACATCGCGCGGGGCTCGCGCTCTCCGCGCGTGCGGGACGCAAGTACGAAATCGCGTGCCGTCGAGCACTGGCCGAGCGATCTCGGCGATGAGATCGCCACGGTCCGCGCCGTCTACGTCCATGAAGACGATCACAGTACTGGCCGGGATGCGCGGCTTCCGCTCCGAGCGCGCAGGCGCGGCCGTAGCCTCGCCCTGCGTCGATGACACGAGCCCCCGCATCGCGGGCGATCTCTTGGGTCCCGTCGGTGCTGCCGCCATCGGGGACAATGAAGTCCGAACGATAGGCCGCCGGGATCTCGAGGATCACGGCACCAATGGTGTCCGCCTCGTTGAAGGTCGGGATGACCAGGCTCAGAGGCTCCATCGCATCCCGCAGTTCTGGCAGGATGCCGGCGGCGCATCGGACAGAAGACTGGTGCGGAAATCCTGATAGGCCGGACTGTTCCAGATCGTGCGCAAATCCTGCTGGGTGGCATCGCCAAGCGTGTAGTTGCTGTAGCCGCGGACGGAGAAGGGCGCGATGCAGCAGGGCAAGGCGCGCCCGTGGGCGGTGAAATACATCAGAGACCATGGGCGCCGGCAGGCAGCCCAAGCGCGGTCGTCCTGCCGCTTGAGGCTGAGCCCGGGTTCGGTCGCACCCGAGGCTTCGAGTGTCACCCCGAGCGGGCGCGCGATTTCCTGCGCTGCTTCGATCGCCCGTCGCTCCGTCTCCTGCGTGCTCCCGAAGAGCGAGTTGCCCGCCGTGGCCTTGCCGTAGCCGATCTCGTCGAAGACGAGGCGCTGCAGATGTACCTCCGTGACGCCCATCTGTGCCGCCAGCCGCACGAACCCCGGCAACTGGTCAACCGTCTCCTTGAGGCCGGTGAGCCAGAGCGAGACGCGGGGTGTGGTCGCACCCACCTGCTTCTGATAGGCGATGAACTTGCCGACATCGCGCACTATGCGATTGTAGAAATCCTTGCCGCGGATTTTCGCGTAGGATTTCCGATCCGCCGCATCGAGCGAGACGCGGAGTTCGTCGAGCCCGGTGTCGATGAGCTCCTGGAACCGCTTGGGCTGCATCAACGTCCCATTGGTGTTGAACAGGACGTAAGTGCCGCGCGTCTTGAGGTAGTGGATCATGTCCGGCAAGTTCTTCACGAGCATCGGCTCGCCCACGCCGTGCATCACCACACGCGCGATATTCGGAATCTGATCGACGATTCGCGTGAACAGCTCCCAGCTCATATCGGCCGGTGGCTCCAGCTCCTCAAAGGTGCGCGGGCAGGTCTCGCAGAGCAGGTTGCAGCGGTTCGTGACCTCGAGATAGAGGCAGACTGGCGGCTGGTCGGTAACCGGGGATCGATCGGCGCCGATCTCCTCGAAGTACCGGCGCGGATCCCTCAGGGCAAACGTAGTGGACATAGTGTGTCTCCTATTTCAGCAGACCGCGCGCCGCCAGCGCGAGCAGCGCGGCGCCGAGTCCAACCAGAAGCCAGAGTAGAGCCCTGCCCCCTCATGCGGCGCGGGCTGAATGGGTGAACGTACCAAGCCCAAGCGCCCGGACGGCACGGCGCGTCCATGGCGCGGCATGGCCCTCGTTCTCTCGTATCAGTCGCTCCAACGCGGCCGCGTCGTCGATATCGTACCAAAGTGGCAATTCCGCGAGATCGAGACCAAGCTCGGCCGCCCGGGTGCGCGTGGTTGCGGCGACGGAGCCGCTACTCCAAGCGATATCGGCAAACAGACGGGCATGGGGGAGGCGCATCCCGAGGAGATAGTAGCCCCCATCCTCGCAAGCTCCCAGCACCACGCGCCGCTCGTCGCCGGTGAGGAGGACCGTGGCCGCAGTAATCAGGATGTCTGTTGGGAGTGTCGGGGTATCAGCGCTCAGCACGCAGGCAGCGGCGTGGCCCGCCGCGAACAATTGCCGGATTGCTTGAAGGAGGCAGCGACCAAACCCTTCCACGCCCCGGGGGGCTGGTGTAGAGCCGTCCGCCAGAATGCAGGGGATTCCCAGCGCCAGATGCGGGGCGAGGGCTTCCTCCGTGCCGGACGGAGCATAGGCGGCATAGCCGACGATTGGAGCGGACAGCGCCGCCGCGGCAATGCTCTCGGTGGTGTCCCTCAGAAATGCGGCGCTTAGCTGCGCGGCCTGTTCCGGGCGGAGAGGCGGGCAAAGACGCGTCTTGGAGTGACCGGGGCGAGGAGATTTCGCCATGACACCGATGGCGCAACTCCCCCTCGACCCGAGTGCCATACCTTCAGGCCCGCATGTTTGGCCGTTCATCGAAGATCTCACACCGTGTCCTTCCGTTCGCGGCTAAAAAAGAGTGCATCATGTCCTCGGCATCAGCGGCATGGGGTCGTGAAGCCAAGCTGCAAAGTCTTCTTTCTGCGGATGTCCAATAAGGTTACAGGCCACGCTTTCAGGAGCGATGGTTTGATGACAGCGAGACTGGACAGCCACCAGCGAAGCGTCAGTGCGAGGGTTTGGCCAGGCCCACTTTGATAATCGTATCGTCTGCAA
>JAUTWX010000306.1 GCA_030838385.1 Acidobacteriaceae bacterium | reverse complement strand
CTCGCTCCAGTCCAGCAGCCGCGCATCCTCATCGAACGACCCACTTACGACCCGCGGCTTTCCTCCCGCCACCGGCACTACCGCGATCTTCTGGTTCGCATAGAAAAAATACTGCGCCCCATCCGCCGTCACAAACGCCACCTCGCTCCCATCCGGCGAAAAGTGCGGATCGCTGTTCGGCCCCGGCGTCGTCACCAGCTTCGTTACCTTCTTATCCGCAACCGTGACCACGTACACCGTCGTCGTTCCACCGTTCTTCAGCTCGCCATCCTTCGAAGCGGCAAACGCAACCTTCCCCCCATCCTTCGACCACGAAAATCCCTGCACGCTGAACCCATCGCCCTCGGTCAGCCGATGCGCCTCTGGCACGCCAAGCGGAGGAGCCGGGGCCGCTGAAGCCGCCGCACTCGAGGTTGCAGACTTCTCCTTCGCCTCCTTAGCCGGAGCCGCAACCGGACCCGCCGTCACATCCACCGTCCAGAGGTGCGTCATCCGCTCGTCTCCGTCGATGACCGTGTACTCTCCATAACGTTCCACCCGGTCCTTCTGCGCCTTCGACAGCGGGTCTTTCGTCGTAAACGCAATCGTCTTCGAATCCGGCCCCCACTCGAACCCATCCACGCCGTCGTCAAGCTTCGTCACCTGCCGCGCCTCGCCCCCGGTCGGATCGATCACATAGATCTGCTTGCTGTCGGCCTTCGTCTCCGCAATCTGCCCTGGCCTGTCGGACACAAACGCAACCCACCGCCCATCCGGCGACCACTTCGCACCCGAACTCGACTTCTCCTCCGCCGTCAACCGGTGCGTATTCCCCGCACGATCCGCAATCCAGAGATCGCGCTCAAACGCATTGTCCTTCCAGTTCGTCCGCGACACCTCATACACCACCCGCTGCCCATCCGGAGACAATGCCGCCCCCGAAGCCGTCTGCATTTCAAGCGCCTGATCGATGCTCGGCACGCGCTCCATGGCCTGACCTGCAGCAAGCCTCCCCGGCAACAAAACCAGCGCAAGACCGAAAAGACAAGACGCACCGGCAACAGGAAATTTTGCTTTGGACAATTTGTGAGGAGTCATACGCGACAGTGTCGCACACCGTGCCCAGCCCGCAAAAATGCGCAACCTGCCGGGGGCTATGCCGCCGGCTCACCCTCGAAGTAGAGATACTTCCGCCAGGCCGCATCCGCGCTGCCGATCATCCGCATGATGTGCCGCGACGTGTGCAGCGAAAACGGCCGTGGCTCACGTTGCAGCTTCATATCCGTCAGTTCGTGCAGCAACTGGTTTCCCTTGCGCCGATTGCAGTTGTGGCAGCAGGCGACGAGGTTCTCCCACGTTGAAAGCCCGCCGCGCGAACGCGGAACAACATGGTCCAGCGTCAACTCTCCCGCCGTCAGCACCACGCTGCAGTACTGGCACGAATTTCGATCGCGCAGCAGAATATTCTTCCGGCTCAGCGCACGGGTCTGATGGGGAATCCTGCGGTACTCGAGCAATCGAATCACACTCGGCATCGCGATCCGCATCCGCGCCGCATGCAGCACCGCGCCCTGCTCCTCCTCGGTCCGCGCCACGCCCTTCAGCACCAGCACCAGCGCCCGCCGCGCTCCGCAGATGTTGATCGGCTCATACGACGCATTCAACACCAACACCGGGGTCTGCATCGCGGGCTGTCGAAAGACGCCGACCCGCACATCCATCTCCGCAACTACGCGGCCCGATACATGTCCAGCACCATGCCCGGCCCCATGCCCAAGATGTCGCTTCCCGTTTAGCCCCTGCTTCCGCATCTTCCCCGATTGCATCTCCAGAACCCTCCAGTCCCGCAACTATCAGCAGCCTCTCGCCAAGCCACTCCACTCCCGTTCAATCAACTACCCAGCATCCCAGACCGCAATCTGCGAAGCCGCGTCCGCCGAAGCCACATCCCAGGCCGCCACCATCTCCGGCTGCGCCCGCGACACCGTCGCCACCCACACCTTGCTCGCCCCAGCCCGCCGCAGGACCCGCGAACACGCGCGCGCCGTAGCCCCAGTCGTATAGATATCGTCGACCAGCAAAACCTCTCGCCCCTTCAACAGCGAACGGTCCGCGACAGCAAACGCACCCTGCAGGTTTCGCCGCCGCCCCTTCGGAGTCAACTCAAACTGACTCTGCGTGTCCTTCACTCTGCGAATCACTCCATGCGCCGCCTGCAGCCTCCACTCCGGCCGAGTCTTCTTCAACTCAGCAAGAGCAGCATCGGAAATCAGCACCGCCTGGTTGTAACCTCGCTCCCGCTCCTTCGAGGGAAACAGCGGCACCGCAACCAACAGCAGGTCGTTACCAGCCTCAGCCTCGACCATCTCGATGGCCCGAGCCAGCATCCGGCCCAGCGGCCTCGCCACGGCGCTCATCCGCTCGTACTTCAGCAGATGCACCATCTCCCGCAGCTCGTCCTGATAGACCGCGTACGCCACGGCACGCTCAAACTCCGGCGGCGCCATCCGGCAAAGCGAGCACAACAAACCCTCCACCGGAAACGGCCCAGCAAACCGGACCCCCTCCATATCGAGCGCCTCCCCACAACGCCGGCACAGCGTCATCGACTGCTTCTGTACGCTATCAATACATTGACCACAAACAGGAGAGAGATTGGCTCGCACCAGGGGCCCACCACAAGCCCTGCAATCAGTCGGATAAAGCG
>JAUTWX010000276.1 GCA_030838385.1 Acidobacteriaceae bacterium | reverse complement strand
ACACGCCGCTCTCGCCAACGGCTCCGGCGGCGCTGAATGCGGCACTCGCGGTGCTGACGCTGCAGGTGCCGCCGGCAACCGCCGGTGCGGTAGTGACGGCGCCGGCGCTGCAGCAGGAGATCCCGATTGCGCCCAACCCGGTGCAGTTTGCCGGAACGCCGCTCTCCAGTCGCATTTATGCCATCAGCCAGGGGCAATCGGCCGCGACCAGCGGGACGGGAGCAGCGGTGGCGTTGCCCATCAATGCCTGCAACACGCCGACCGCGGTGACCACGCCGGGCGAAGCGGCCTCGATCGAGACACCGGTGAACGCAATTTCGGGGCGGCTGCCGGTGGGCATCTGCCCGGTCTTCGGGCTGATGTCCGGTGACAACAATCGCGCCTTCATCCTGAACCGCGGCAGCAACAATGTGACGGTGATCAACGTCCAGCAGAACGCAATCGACGCGGTGCACCCGACGCTGACGCTGAGCACCGGGACGGTGCCGGGGCTGGGGCCGGTGCATGCGGCGATCTATCAGCCGGCCGGGCTGCTGGTGACGGCGAACTACGACTCGAACACGGTTACGGTGATCAACGTGGGGCTGGATATCTACGGGAACGACGGCCCGACTTTCGGCGAGACGCACACCATTCCGGTGGGCAAAGGGCCGGTTGCGGTGACCATCCTGCAGGATGGCTCGCGAGCGTATGTGGCCAACCAGACGGACGGCACGGTGTCGGTGGTGGATCTGACGAACTTCGTGGTGAAGACGACGATCCCGGTGTACGGCGGCGGGCACCCGGACGTGATCGCCTCGGTCTCAGGCATCGGCACCGGCGCAGTCTTTGCGCTGGCGAGGGACAGCCAGTACATCACGGCAATCCGCACCGATACCGACCAGGTGTCGGCGAATATCTTCCTGCAGAGCTTCGGCATGGATGTGCGTTCGACAACACAGACAGCCGGAGGCCCCAGCAATTCGGCGAGCAGCAGCAACGGCCAATTCAACAGTGTCGTAGCCAGCCGCGCGGCGGGGCAGGGCGTGCCGTGCAATCCGGTGCGCGATCCGTCGCCGTATTGTCCGGTGGCTACGCAGTAGCGGGAGCCGCTAAGCAGCGGTCAGCGACAGACCCGTCAGCTCAGAAGCGGTCAGCGCTTACAGATGCTCCGGACAAGGATGAGCGCACGCTTCAGCGGAGACGAGAAAAACAGATCTCTTCACTCCGCGGGTCTCGCTTTCGCGATACCGCTCCGGTCGAGATGAAGAGGGTGTGGAGCTGAGTGGTATCCCACCCTTCGCTCTGCTCAGGATGGGGCACCCGGGTTCCGTGACGCTGCGGAGTGCTTCTTAGGTGCGCTCAACCCCCAGCGTGCGCAGGATGAAGGCGTAGTCGAAGGCTATCTCGCGCAGGTAGTCGTAGCGGCCGGAGGCTCCGCCGTGGCCGGCGGCCATGTTGGTGTAGAGCAGCAGCGGATTCTTGTCCTGCTTGAGGGTGCGCAGCTTTGCGACGTACTTCGCGGGCTCCCAGTACATCACCTGACTGTCGTTGAGCGACGTCTTGACCAGGATGGCGGGGTAGGCGCCGGACTTCAGGTTGTCGTAGGGCGAGTAGCTGAGCATGTATTCGAAGGCCGCGGGCTCATTGGGATTGCCCCACTCCTCGTATTCAGGAACGGTCAGAGGCAGGGTGGCGTCGAGCATGGTGTTCATCACGTCCACGAAGGGCACGTGGGAGATGACGGCGCGGAAGAGATCGGGGCGCAGATTAGTGACCGCGCCGGTGAGCAGGCCGCCCGCGCTGCCGCCCTCTGCCGAGACGCGAGCGGGATCGCCGTAACCGCGTGCGGTGAGGTGCTGGACGGCAGCGATGAAGTCAGTGAAGGTGTTGCGCTTCTGCATGAGACGGCCGGCATCGTGCCAGGGCTTGCCCATGTCGCCGCCGCCGCGGATGTGCGCGTAGGCCATAACTACACCGCGATCGAGCAGGCTGAGACGATTGCCGTTGAACCCCACGGGAAGTGCGTAACCGTAGGAGCCGTAGGCGTAGACGTGCAGCGGATTGCTGTTGGTCTTCGTATCGCGGCGATAGACGATGGAGACGGGGACGCGCGTGCCATCCTCTGCAGTGGCGAAGACGCGCTCGGACGCATAGAGGGTACGGTCGAAGCCGCCGGGGACTTCCTGCTGTTTGCGCAGCGCGGATTCGTGGGTAGTGATGTCCAGCTCATAGACCGACGCCGGCGTGACCAGGGATTGGTAACCGTAGCGGTAGCTTGTGGTGGCGAAGTCGGGATTGGTGCCGCCGCCCACGGAGTAGACCGGCTCGGGTAGAGCGATCTCGCGTGCGGGGCCGAGTTTTGCGCCTTGCTCGAATGGTGCGATTTCGATGTGGGGCAGCCCGTTGGAGCGCGTGCCGATGGCGGCGAAGGTGGCGAAGAGGTCCACGTCCTCGAGCATGACGTCATCGCGGTGCGGGATCAGCTCGCGCCAATGGCTGCTGGAGGGCTGGTCGACCGGCGTAGTGACGAGGCGGAAGTTGCGGCCGCTGTCGTTGACGCGAATGTAGAAGAGGCCGTCGCGGTGGTCGGGGTAGTACTCGATGTTGTCGCGGCGGGGCTCGATCAAGGTCCACGCGGCGGCGGGCTGGGATGCGGGAAGAAAGTGCGCTTCGCTCGCGGTATGGCTGCCGATTTCAAGCACGATGAACTTTAGATCGCGGGTCTTGCCGGCGCCGAGGTTGAAGCGCTCGTCGGGCTCTTCGAAGACCAGCACGTCTACCGATTGCGGCTGACCCAGGGTGTGTCGATAGAGCCGGTGCTGGCGCTTGGTCTCCTCATCTTCGACGGAGTAGAAAAGGGTGGTGTTGTCGTTGGCCCAGACGATGGAGCCGACGCGCTCGGCGGTGTCGGGGAGCGTTTCGCCGGTGCGCAGGTCCTTCAGGTGCAGCGTGTACTGGCGGAAGCCGGTGTGGTCGACGGAGTAGGCGAGCAGGTTCTGGTCTTCGGAAATAGCGAAGGCGCCGAGCGCCATGAAGGGATGGCCTTTGGCGAGCTCATTGCCGTCGAGGATGATCTCTTCCGGCGTCTCCATGGAGCCCTTGCGGCGACAGTAGATGGTGTACTGCGAGCCCTCGACCGTACGCGAGTAGTAGTAGTAGCCGGCGTAGCGGTAGGGGTAGGACTCGTCGGTCTCCTTGATGTGGCTGAGCATCTCGCGATAGAGGGTCTCCTGCAGGGGCTTGGTAGGAGCCATCCAGGCCTCGGCGTAGGCGTTCTCGCTTTCGAGATAGGCGGTGACCTCCTGCGATTCTTTGTTGCGGAGCCAGGCGTAGTCGTCGTGGAGTGTGTGGCCGTGGAGGGTGGTGGTGTGGGGCTCGCGTCGGGCGACAGGTGGAAGGGGCATCTCGGACATAACTTCAAGGATATCTGCAGTTGCCGGGCGGGATTGGTTGCCTTGCGCCGCCAGAAACTTCGAGGTGCTGGAGTCACGCTGCAGAGCTTGCACTGCGCGGGCAACAATCGCCGGCCCGGCGGCTACTTAGTAAGGGAGAGGCGGTGTGTCCCGTGCCGCCTGAGCAGGTTCGTCGGCCGCGACAAATCGGGACAGCGGAAGCTTGGGCGGGAACGTCGATAACAGGAACTTCAAGGAGATGAGCAATGCAGGCAATACGAATGTGGAATCTCGCAGTGGCAGCGGCGCTCTGTTGCAGCCCGATGTTGGCGCAGGCGCCGGGGAGCGGCGGCGGACAGATGCAGCAGCCCAATCAGCCTGGCGCGGCGAATTCGCCGTCGTCCATGGATCAACAGCAGCAGCAGCAGCAAACGGGCACGAGCGGCATGAACACAGGTCCGGCGGTGGACAAGGCGTTCGTGAAGAAGGCGCTGGAAGGGAACATCGCCGAGATCGAGATGGGCAAGCTCGCGCTGCAGAAGAGTAATGACGACCAGGTGAAGCAGTTTGCCCAACGCATGGTGGACGATCACGGCAAGATGCTGGATGAACTGAAGCCGGTCGCCGAGCAGATGGGCGTGAAAGTTCCGGAAGGACCTTCGAAGGGCCAGATGAAGAGCATGGACAAGATGAAGGCGCTGTCGGGTGATGCCTTCGACCAGGCTTACATCAAGGACATGGTGAAGGACCACAAGGGCGACGACAACGACTTCAAAATGGAAGCACAGTCGACCCAGAACCCGCAACTGAAGCAGATGGTGATGCAGAGCGATCAGACAATTGAGAGCCATTTGCAGCAGATCCAGCAGCTCGCGCATTCGAAGGGAACGCAGAAGGCGAAGATGTAGGAGTGGGGACGGGGCGTCCGGGCAAAGGCGCTCACGCGCGAGTTGCGGGTTCGCTTCCTTTGGTCGTTCGCGTCTGGTGTTGTGGGCGACCTGAGTGGTCCGATGTCCCAACAAAGGGACATGGGGCACCCGGCTTAGTGGTAAGGCGGCCAGACTGCGGGCTTTTTCAGATGCGCTGCGGAGGATTGCCATCCGCAGAGGGCACCCTTGGTGCGAGTTGCGGGATCGCTTCCTTGGCCGTTCAGGTCTGGTGCTGTGGGATACGCGGATAGAACTGCAGTCTTTCGCTCTGCTCACGAATGACATTCGGTGGTGGAAACGGGCGGTATCCACCGTTCGCGTCGTTCGGGATGGGGCACCCATTTCCGTGGTGACGATAGAATGGCGACGATGCTCGTTCGCCGCTATCGATTGCTGACGCTGCTCGTTCTGCTGCTCGTCTGCTGTGGGTTGCGGGCCGAGCAGGTGGCGAAGCTGCCGCCGCCTTCCAACTACGTCAGCGATTTCGCGCACGTTCTCTCGCCTGAGATCACCGACCAGACCAATACGCTCTGTCTCCAGTTGCAGCAGCGCGCTCATGCGCAGCTCTTTGTGGTGACCATCAAGTCGCTCGAAGACGAGCCCATCGACCAGTTTGCCAACGACCTCTTCCACAAGTGGGGCATCGGGGACAAGGCGACCAACCGCGGCATTCTGCTGCTGCTGGCGACGGAGGATCATCGCGGGCGGATCGAGGTGGGGCTGGGGCTCGAAGGGGTGGTGACGGACAGCATTGCGGGCCGCATCGGCCGCGGGCTGCGTCCGGCGATCCAGTCGAACGACTTCAACACGGCGGTGATCAACGGCAGCCAGGAGCTTGCGGGGATCATCGCTGCCGATGCCAAGGTCACGCTGGACAATACGAGAGAGCTGCCGCCGGAGCCGGTGCGGCAGCAACAGTCGCCGGGTGGGCGAATCATCGGCTGGCTGGTGGTGATTGCGATCTTCCTGCTGGTCTCGCGGGTGTTTGGCGGCCGAGGCGGACGCGGTGGCGGATACTATGGCGGCTACTGGGGTGGCGGCGGAGGTGGCTGGGGCGGCGGCGGCGGTGGAGGTGGGTTCAGCGGGGGCGGTGGCGGCGACTCGGGTGGTGGCGGAGCGTCGTTTTAGTTTGGTGAGTATGAATATTGGTTGAGCGGCGCTTCGCGCCGATATGGAACGGAAGGTACAGCAGATCCTTCACTCCATCTTCGCTTACGTTCAGGATGACAGATTTTGGCAAGGTATTTCGGAGACGGGACATTAGCAAGAGCAAGAGCAAGGTTAGTTTTTTCGATGGAGCGAGGGAGCGAGAGCGATGAAGGCTTTACTGGTTGGGGTTGTAGTCATTGTGGTGGTGCTGCTGCTGGTGGGCGGCAGCTATGTTAGCTCGAAGAACCAGATGGTGGCCAAGGACGCGGATGTGAAGGCGTCCTGGTCGGACATCGATACCACGTTGCAGCGGCGCGCGGACCTTATCCCCAACCTGGTGGAGACGGTGAAGGGCTACGCGAAGCATGAGGAGACGGTGTTTGCCGACATCGCGAATGCACGCGCCGGCCTGCTAAATGCTCACTCTCCGCAGGAAAAGATGCAGGCTAACGGGCAACTGGATGGAGCGCTGGGCCGGTTGCTGGCGCTGTCCGAAGCGTATCCGGACCTGAAGGCGAACCAGAACTTCCTCTCGCTGCAGGACCAGCTCGAGGGGACAGAGAACCGCATCCAGGTGGCGCGGCGGCGATACAACGAGAAGCTGCGCGACTACAACACGTTTATCGGGCAGTTCCCGAACAGCCTTTGGGCGAACTTTGCGGGCTTCCACCAGAACAATGCGTACTTCCAGGCGAGTGAGGGCTCGCGGACTGCGCCTGCGGTGAAGTTTTAAGCGATTTGCCATCGAGGCAGACGCGCCGGTGGCGCGTTCTGCTGGGTTCGCTTCCTTTGGTCGCTCACGTTCACTGTTGTGGCGAGCTGAGTGCCTCCCATGTCCCGACACAGGGACATGGGGCACCCATTTTTGCGGCACCGCTCCCACATCTCAAAA
>JAUTWX010000260.1 GCA_030838385.1 Acidobacteriaceae bacterium | reverse complement strand
ATACCAGGCCATCGCACAGCGCCAATGCTGCGCCCAGCACCCAGCCCAGCATGGCCTGCGGGCCGCCCATGGCAGCGACGATCAGCGGCAGCGTGATGAACGGGCCGACGCCAACCATCTCCAGCATATTGAGCGCGAGCGCGCTCCCCAGCCCGAGTACGCGCGGCAGGTGCTTCGGAGGTGTGGCGTTGTCGGTCGGCATGCTTTTGGAGGTCGGAAGCGCGATGCGATTCTCAGCAGCGCGCTGCACGCAGTGTAGCTGGCGCCTGGCTGTCGCGCCGCTCGCGCGCTTGCCGGGTGGACGATACACTCAAAGCTCATGTATCCACGGCACGCGCACCTTCTTCCACTGGCTGCTCTGCTGGCGACCACGGTCTATGCGCAGACTGCCGCGACCTCTGCTCCCGCCATCGACGCCACCCTGCTGCCGGAGAATCGTGGCGCTGCTGCACTCTACGAGAGCCTGAAGCGGCTGGATACGACAGCCAGCGTGATGTTGATCGTCGCCCATCCGGACGACGAAGACGGCGGCATGCTCACCTACGAAAGTCGCGCCCTGGGCGTGCGCACCGCGCTCTTCACGCTGACCCGCGGCGAAGGCGGCCAGAATGCAATGTCCGCGGCGGACTACGACGCGCTGGGTCTGATCCGCACCAATGAGCTGCTGCGCGCCGACGAATACTACGGGGTTGACCAGCAGTACTGGGGCAGCGTCGCCGACTATGGCTTTTCGAAAACCATGGAGGAGGCGCTCAGCCAGTGGGGCCATGATCGCGTGCTCTACGACGCGGTGCGCGCCGTCCGTATGTACCGGCCCATGGTGGTCTGCTCGGTCTTCACGGGCGGCGTGACCGATGGCCACGGACACCATCAGGTGGCGGGCATGCTGGCCCAGGAGGTCTTCAACGCCGCCGGCGATCCCAAGATGTATCCCGACCAGATAGCGGCCGGCCTCCAGCCCTGGAAGCCGCTCAAGGTCTATGCACGTGTGCCCGGCTTCTCGCTATCGCCGAAAGGCATGTTCGATTATGCGACGGGCAAATACGCTCCGGTTCGCTTCCACGACTATGTCAACGATACCGATATCGATGGCATTCCGGCGACCAACGTCACCATCGAGGAGGGCGCGCGCGACCCGCTGCTGGGCCAGACCTACATTCAGATCGCACGGCGCGGGCTGGGTGAGCAGCGCTCGCAGCACGAAGGTCCAAACGTGCCTCTGCCGGGCGAGGCGTCGAGCGCCTACCATCGCTACGCTTCGCGCGTGCCCGTGCAGCCGGTCGAGCAGAGCTTCTTCGACGGGATCGATACTTCGCTGCCAGGACTGGCCAAGCTGGCCGGTCCGCAGGGCGCATTTCTGCAACAACCGCTGTCGCGTATCCACGAAGTCCTGGCGCAGGCCATCCTGAACTACTCGCCGGACCACCCGGAAAGAACTGCGCCCTTGCTTGTCGATGTCTACCGTCGCACTGCGAAGCTGCTGGATGCGGTAAAGACCAGCGATTTGGATGTAGCGCAGAAGGCGTCCATCGAACGCGAGCTGGAGATCAAACTGCAACAGGCCAACGACGCACTGGCCCAGGCGCTGGGCATCGAGATGACCGCGCTGGTGACCCCAGGGGGTGGGCCGCGCGGCATCGAGCTGTACGCCGGCCCGCGTGGCGGCCTCTCCTCCACGCCGCAACCGACCGCCCCGCAGGTGACGCCGGGCTCGGAGTTCCGTGTGCGGGTACACATTCGGGCGCCAAAAGCCGTTGTGCTCAGCAAGGTCATGCTGGAGACGCCGCAGAACGAACGCTGGAAGGTCGAACGCGAGGGCGCGCCCGGGCTCGATGATCCGCACAGCACCAGCGGCGATGCTGTCTTCCATGTCACCGTAGCGCAGGATGCCGCGCCGACCGGGCCCTATTTCTCCCGGCCTTCGGTCGAGCAGGCGTATTACGACATCGCCCAACCGGAGTACCGCAATCTCTCCTTCGTACCCTATCCCGTAACCGGCGTTGCCACATTCGACTACGACGGTGTGCCGGTGCGGCTGGCTCAGGCGGTGCAGACGATGCATCTCGAACTTGGTCCGGGCGCCGTGTACGCGCCCCTGGTGGTCACGCCGGAGCTGTCCGTCTCTCTCGGTCAGCCCTGGATCGTATTGCCCCTTTCAGCCGCGCGCGGCGCGCAGCACGACCTTACCGTGCCGGCGCGCATTCATACGACGAATGATGCAACAGGCACGCTGCGGCTGGAGCTTCCCCGGGGCTGGCAGTCCACGCCCGCGACGGCGGATTTCCATCTGCACGCGGCCGAGGATGCCGTCTTCAATTTCCAGGTACACGCGCCCGCACTCGAAGCCGTGAGCTATCCCATCACCGCGGTTGCAGAGAGCGGCAACCATCGCTTCACGGTGGGCTATGAAACGGCAGGTTATGGCGCGCTGATTCCCTACAACCTGTACCGGGGGGCACGGACGAATGTCCGAGGCGTGGATGTGACCGTCGCCGGCGACCGCCGCATCGGCTACGTGATGGGCACCGGCGACACCCTGCCCAGCGCCATCGAGCAGCTCGGCCTGCACGTTGACCAACTCTCCGCCGCAGACCTTCTGAGCGGCGATCTGTCGCAGTACCAGACGATTGTGCTCGGCATCCGCGCCTACGCTGCGCGATCCGAGCTGCCTCTCGCCAACGCGCGCCTGCTGGCATGGGTGCGTGCCGGCGGCACGCTGGTGGTGATGTATCAAGGTCCGGAGTTCGACCACGGGTACGCGCCCTACGAACTGCACCTGAACTCGCGCGGCATTCCCGAGCGCGTGGTAGACGAGCGGGCCCCGGTAGCGCTGCTCGATCCGAAAGACCCGCTGCTAACTACACCGAACGGCATCACCGAGGCCGACTTTGACGGCTGGGCCGAGGAGCGCGGCCACTCCTTCATGAGTTCCTGGGCGCCGGAGTACGCAGCCCCTACGGAGACGCACGACGCTGGCCAGGAGCCACAGCGTAGCGGGCTGCTGCACGCGAGCTTCGGGAAGGGCGAATACATATACGTCGCCTTCGCCCTGTACCGGCAGACACCGGAGGGTGTGCCTGGCGCCTACCGGCTGCTGGCGAACCTGCTCAGTGCCAGATCTCCCTGAACTCCCAAGCGGAGCCGTTGCGACGACTGATTGCCAGATGGTAACTGCGTACTCATCGATTCCTCATCTATTCAACCTGCGTTCTCCGGAAATTCACATTCGGCTGCCAGCCTATGGCTACGTCACCGTGTGTCCCGTTGCCTTGAGAGATGTTTCGGGAAGCCGCGTGGCGAGTTCTGGAGAGAGGCTGAATGAAAAATCACTTGAAGATGATGGCGACCTTTGTGCTTGTGTCGGCCATGGCGACCGCTCAAGCGCAGACGACTGCAGCGAGCGGCGACGCTACAGGAAAGAGCACAGTCCGGCACCGGACAGCACGGAAGGTTGCGCCACGTCGTCCCTCCGTGGAGACCGAGATTCAACAGCTCCGCGAAGACATGGAGTCGCAGATCAACCAGCTCAAGCAGCAGTTGAACGATAGCAATGCTCAACTGCAGGCGGCCCAGCAACAGACCGCAGCGGCCAACGCAGCCGCAGCCCAGGCCCAGCAGCAGGCCCAGCAGCAGCAGCAACAGACGGCCGACAATGCGTCCGCCGTCTCCAACCTGCAGGGCGCGGTCAGCGATCTGAAGACCAACAGCACGTCGCTCGCCTCCTCCATTCAGGAGACCCAGACGAATATCGAAAAGAAGGTGGAGCATCCGGACGCGATCCATTTCAAGGGCATCACAATTTCGCCGACGGGTTCCTTCATTGAAGCCGCGACGGTGTATCGCAACGGAGCAATCGGCGGCGACATCAACACGCAGTTCACCGGGATCCCGCTCCAAAATTCGAATAACGCGCAAATCAGCGAGTTCTACGGCACCGGCCGTCAGTCCCGCCTTGCCATCAAGGCAACCGGGCAGGTGGCTCACATGACCATGACCGGTTATTACGAAATGGACTGGCTGGGCACCGGCATTACCTCCAACAACAACCAGTCCAACAGCTATGTCCTGCGCCAGCGGCAGCTCTGGGCGCAGGCTGCTCTGAACAGCGGCTGGAAGTTTACCGGCGGTCAGATGTGGTCGCTGGCCACGGAAACTACAAAGGGTCTTGACAACGGAACGGAAATTCTTCCCGCCGTCATCGATTCGCAGTACAACGCGGGTTTCGTATGGACGCGGCAGTATGGCTTCCGTGTCAGCAAGGATTTCGGCAAGAAATTTTGGATTGGCGCTTCGGCAGAGAATGCTGAGACCCTTAATCCAGCTGGTTCCAGCCTGCCCACCAATGTGCTCCTCGGTTCAGCTGGTAACAACGGCGGCCTCTACAACGCCACCGCGAACTACTCCTTCAACCTGGCGCCTGACATGATCGCCAAAGTGGCCTTCGAACCCGGCTGGGGACACTACGAGGTCTTCGGCATCGCCCGCTTCTTCCGTGATCGTATCTATCCGAACGAGGTCGTTACTACGGTCGGCGGCGTCACTACAGTTACCGGCACGGCAGCAGGCGCATTCAACGACAGAACAGTTGGCGGCGGCGTTGGTGGCAGCGGACGCGCGTCATTGCTCAATAAGAAGGTAACCCTCGCCCTGAAAGGTCTGTGGGGTGAAGGAACCGGACGCTATGGCTCTTCGACCATTGCGGACATCACGCTGCGCCCGAATGGCCAGATCGCCCCGTTGCACAACTTCTCGGCCCTGGGGACAATCGAGGCGAATCCTACCAGTCGTTTGAACCTGTACATCAACTACGGTGGAGACTACGTTGGACGGCGTTACTTCGGGAACGTCGGCTACGGTTCCCCGCTCACGAATATGAGCGGCTGCAATACGGAGCCCCTGCCCAGCGCCACGGCAACAAATGGCGGTGATGGCTTCACGCCATCGACTCCCGCCAACTGCGGTGGCAACAACAAAGATGTCCAGGAACTCAGCGCCGGGTACTGGTACAACTTCTACAGCGGTCCGATGGGCCGTCTTCGCCAAGGCATCCAATACAGCTATTTCGAGCGTGACCTCTGGTCCGGCGCAGGTGGTACGACGAACCCCGGCGGTGGCGCGAAGGGTACCGACAACATGTTCTGGACCTCCCTCCGCTATTACCTGCCCTAATCTGGGCAGGCATCACCTTCAAAGGCACCCGAAGCTGGGTGCCTTTGCTGTCTGCGGACTGAGCTCAGCCAGCGCAGTTTCCTGTGGTACCGTTAGTTAGCAGCAGAGCGGTACTGTGAGCTCGTAGCTCAGTTGGTAGAGCAACGCACTTTTAATGCGTGGGTCCTGGGTTCGATTCCCAGCGAGCTCACCAGCAGATCGCCGCTGCTCCCGATCCATGCCTACATCACTCTCCACATTGGTCGACGCGCGCGCCATCGTGCTGCTGCAGGATGGGCGCACCCGGCTGTGGCACGAGGTGCAGCCGGAACCGGCGCGCAACGAATCTCTGGAGGCGCTGGTTGAGGTGCAGCATGCGGCCAACTTCGCCCTGTGGCATGCGGAGGACGACGCCCGACGGCCTTCCGCGGACGATGCCTCCATCGCAGCCGTGAAGCGGGAGATCGACCGCGTGAACCAAGTACGCAACGATACGGCGGAGCGCATTGACGCTTGGCTGCTTGCGAGCCTTCGGAAGGCGGCGGGCCAGTATCCGTCAATGATGGAACGCGGCGACCAGCACTCCGAGACGCCCGGTATGATGATGGACCGGTTGTCGATTCTGTCGCTGAAGCTGTTTCATACCCGGGAGGAACTGGACCGGGCCACCGCCCCGCCGGGACATCACGAGTGGAACGCGGAGCGGTTCGCTACCTTACAGGAACAGCGCGACGATCTGGCCCGATGTCTGGAACGCCTATGGACGCAGGTATGCGCGGGCGAGCGCTATTTCAAGCAATACAGGCAGTTGAAGATGTACAACGATCCGGAGCTGAATCCTGTTCTTTATCGGGGAAAGATCTAAGCAACGAGGCGTAATCGCGCTTATCTGACCCGGTGGTGTGGTTGACGGCCCCTGGGGTCGGGAGTGTACAACGGCTGGAACAGAAGCGGTGTGAACCCCTGCTGGAGATGCAGGCGGGCATAGGCAAGGACGATTAAGCAATGGCAAGCACAGGAACCACCAAGACGCGCGGCCCGAAGACCATCCAGGGTAAGGTGCGGACCATGGCCGATCCGGCACATCAGAAGACTATGCAGGAATACGAATCAGCCTTGAAGGCGATGCAGGAAGGCAAGTACGACAAGGCTCGGGAAGGCTTCCGCAAGCTGAGCGAGCAGAGTTCGCCGGAAGTGGCGGAGCGTGCCCGCGTGTATTTCGAAGCCTGCGGACGGCAGGCGGCGAAGCAGGAGCGCAACTTCTCCGGCCCCGAGGAGCAGTACGACTACGCCATCTCGCTGCTGAACACCGGCCTCTACGACGAGGCACGGGAGCAATTGGAGACCATCCTCGCCAAGGCGCCGCAGGCCGACTATGCGCTTTACGGGCTCTCCATCCTGGAGAGTATGACGGGGCAGACGGAGCAGTGCCTGGAGCACCTGTCCGCGGCCATCGGCATCAATCCGCAGAACCGCATCCATGCCCGCGTGGACTCGGACTTTCAGGACATGGCAGACGATCCGCGGTTCACTGAGCTTCTCTATCCTGAAGTTCAATGAGGCCGGAAGTTCAGCACAGAAGGAAACCGCAGCAGTATGCCGGTGATTCCCAGTAGCTCCTCCGGACAGCGAGACGCCGTGCACGAGACAACACCGCTGCGGCGATCGTCGCTGCGCGTGGTCGCGATTGGCGGGGGCACGGGGCTGTCCACGCTGCTGCGGGGGCTGCGCCGCTATGCGCCTTCTCCGCAGACGAATGAGTCGGACACGGCGACTGTCCCGAGCCTGATCAGCGACCTGGCTGCCGTCGTGACGGTGACCGATGATGGCGGGTCGAGCGGACGGCTGCGCCGGCATTTCAACATGCTGCCGCCGGGCGACCTGCGCAACTGCATGGTGGCGCTGGCGGACGACGAGGCGCTGCTCTCGCGGCTGTTCCGGCATCGTTTCTCCTCTACAACTGCGGCGGCGGCAAACGGCAATGGCGATTGCGAGGACACGGGCTCGCTCGAAGGCCACAGCTTCGGCAATCTCTTCGTCGCCGCGCTGGCCGAGATCACCGGCGACTTCGCGCAGGCAATCAAGCTCTCCTCGCAGGTGCTGGCGACCCGCGGCCACATCTACCCTGCCACCACGACCAACGTGACGCTCTCCGCCTGCATGGATGACGGCTCGATCGTCGAGGGCGAGACCAATATCACGGCGAGCAAGCATCGCATCTGCGAGTTGAGGCTGGAGCCGGCGGGTGCGGAGCCGCTTCCGGAGACGCTCGATTCCATTGCACGCGCGGACCTGATCACCCTGGGGCCAGGGTCGCTCTACACCAGCCTGATCACCAATCTGCTGGTCAAAGGGATTCCCGAGGCGCTCGCCCGAGCGCGCGGACTTCGCGTCTTCGTGTGCAATCTGATGACGCAGTCGAACGAGAGCCTGGGGCTGACGGCGTCCCAGCACATTGAGAAGATCTACGAGCACATAGCCACGAAACACAGTGGCCAGGCGATCTTCGACTACGCGCTGGTGAACACCGCGCCCGTAAGCGCGACCTTGCTGCGCAACTACGCACGCGAGGGCGCCGCGCCGATTCTTCCGGACATCGAGCGCATCGAGGCGCTTGGTGTGCGGGTGGTCACGGGCAACTTCGCCGCTGAGGGCGACACGCTGCGCCACAACGCGGACCGCGTGGCGGACGTGCTGCTGCACCTGGGACTTGAAGCGGATCTCGATGCGCTGCGTGGCGTTACTGCCTGATCACCCATCCCCTCCCCCCGGTGCGGTGCGGGAGGTCGGCGTATAACTCTCGCGTTTTCTTCGGGATGCGGGCCGTGCGGACGGCCAAAAATGTCATTTCAAAGGATTTAGCGCTAAAGGTTTCTTTCTAAAGGACTTGCGGGACGGGTTTTGTCACGCTGTCGCCGGAGTGTGTTTTGCTGCTTATTTCCAGTGTAGCGAGTTGGGTGGGGAGAAGTGGCAGATTTATGCGGGGTGTTCCCGCGATGGGAAATTGCGCGATGGCCTCGCTAGGCGCCCCAACCTGGCTCCGCCAGGTAGGGCACCCTGTTTGGTGGCGATGCGGAGTTCTTCTTCACCCACATCCGATCCCATGTCCCGACACAGGGACATTGGGCACCCATCGATAGTCCTACTGGCAGATGAAGGATGACGCGTCCTTGATGCTTCCCGTTCCTTTGTAATGGGCTTGTTGCGGATAGGGGCAGATGGGGCGGGTCATCGCGATCTTGTGCGGGTTGTCGTGATGATTGGGCAGCTCGGCGTACTTGGTCGCTGTGATCGCTGCGGGCGCTTTGCCGTCTTCGACCCAGTCCTCGAGCGCGTGGATGACGTTGTGGCTCGCGTCTGATGCCTTCATCCCAGGCACGCCCCACTGGCCAATGCTGTCTGAGCCGGGACCGCCAGAGCAGTGCTTGACGCCGGGCATCAGGTAGAGGCGCAGGAAGCTCGCGGTCTCGTCTGTGCTCTGTTTCTGCTGGCCGAGCTTCTGCTGCACCTGTTCGTAATAGTGGATGGAGAAGATGGGGCTGATGGCGGCGTCGGCCCAGCCGTGATACATGATCAGCTTGCCGCCACGATCGCGGAAGACGCTGAGATCTGGATTGGTGGCGTCGAGCGCTTCGCTGGTCTTCTCGCGTGCGGCGGCGAGGCCGGCGACGGGATCGAAGGTGCGGAAGTTCCATTTGGGATCGCTGTAGACCATGTTCGCGAAGTAGCCGTAGCCGAAGCCGTTCATGGCGGACTTGCCGCGCTCCTGGCCCGTGATCCAACTGGGCCAGCCGTTGGGATCGAGCTCGCCGCCGGCTGCCATGATGGGCGGGATGGTGGTGTCGCCAACACTGTGCTCGGTAAGAAGAGTAGTGAGGGACTTGACCTGCGCGGCGCTGAGACAGTGCTGGCCGTGTTCCGATTTGCAGGTGAT
>JAUTWX010000244.1 GCA_030838385.1 Acidobacteriaceae bacterium | reverse complement strand
CGTCGAGATCCCATGCAATCAACTCCACCGTGGGAATTGGATCGTAAGTGGCGGCCGTCATCCGAGTACCTCTTGGAGGCGCCTGTCCTGTTGGGCATATCGATAGGTGCAGCAGTAAGGCATTGTCAGGGTCCACGCCGTCCGCTCATCAACGCCGCACAGGGCACGAAGGACCACACGCATGACTCCGGCGTGGCCAACGACGGCTATCAACCCGTGTTCGTTTCGGCTGAGGAGGTACCGTGCCTCGGCCACGACTCTTTCCTGAAAGTCTGTAAATGCTTCGGCACCGGGCGGCGTCATGTGAGGGAAGCCATCGAGCCATTGTGTGGCCTCAGTTGGATAAAGCTCCTCGATTTGCTCCCAGGTCAGACCTTCCCACTCGCCGAAGTGATTTTCGCGCAACGCGGGACGGACGATGCATGGAACGGAAAAAAGCTCGGCAAGTGCGCGGGCGGTGGTCACTGAGCGTTGCAGATCGCTGGTGTACACCGCGGCGATTGTTTCCTTCCGCAGACTCGCCAGCAACTCGCAGATTTGCCGGCGGCCAGCGACATTGACCGGTGGATCAGACTGCCCGCAGAATGTGCCGGCCATGTCCGTCTCTGCGTGACGAATGAAAAGCAGATCGGTCATAGGATCCATGCTCCGGTGAGATACACAGCAATCTCGGCTAGCTGATTGGTAGCGCCGAAGCAATCGCCTGTGATGCCGCCCAGCCGTCGCTGGTAGTAGAGGCCACTCAGCAGTGTGACGAGGAGCGCCGCGGCGATGGCCGGAGTGGCATGGGATCGCAACGCTAGGATGGAAACCGCAAGACTGAACACGGAGCCCGCGATCAGTGTGCCGCGCGTGGTCAGGCGTGCGATACGTGCTCCTTGACCGGCGACGGGAGCGTCTGTCTGCGCGCGCGCTGGAGCAAGGTAATAGCTCAATGGGAGAGTAGTCCAGCGGCACAGGACATGAGCGGTGATGAGGTATTGCGGAATGTGCGCCAGTGGGAGCGAGGCAAGCAACAGAACGCGGGCCAGAAGACTGAGCGCAAGCGCCGTGCCGCCGTAGCTGCCGATGCGGCTGTCTTTCAGGATGACCAGGACCTGTTCACGGTTCCATCCGCCACCAAATCCGTCTGCAGTATCGGCAAGCCCGTCCTCGTGGAAGCATCCCGTGATCAACACCAGAAAAGTAATGACCAGAAGAGCGGCGACGAGCCGGGGAAGGTGCGGCGCAAGAAGTAGGTGAAGCAGCGCGGCTGCGGTCCCGATGAGCAGGCCCGCCACGGGAAAAAATTTAACCGCGCGTGTGAGCGAATCCGCCGCGTAAGGCGGGAAGGGCAGGGGAATGCGGGTGAGGAATTGAATAGCAGCGAGGAAGTCTGCGGCAGCGTTGTATGCGAACCGAAGGCGGCTCATGCGGAGGCCTCGCTAACGCCCGCAGTGGCGAATATGGCCATCTGCGAGTAGAGTGCGATGGCCGACTCGATGATGGGCATGGCGATGACGGCGCCACTGCCCTCGCCGAGGCGCATTTGCAGGTTCAGGATGGGGCTGAGTGCAAGGGAATCCAGCAAAAGCTGATGCCCTGGCTCTTCGGAGCGATGCCCTGCGATGAGGGAGCCCTGCACCTTTGGCTCCAGGGCGACCGCAAGCGCCGCAGCAGACGTTGCGATGAACCCATCGACGACGATGGCGAGCCGAAGGCGAGCGGCGGCCAGAATCATGCCCGTCATGGCAGCTATCTCCAGACCGCCGACGCACCGCAATACTTCGAGCGGAGAAGGAGAGGTCTGGGCGGCGAAATGCCTTTTGAGAATTGCCTCGATGGTGGCAATCTTGCGAGCGTGTGCCGCATCATCCAGTCCCGTTCCCCGCCCGGTTGCGAGCGAGGCAGAATATCCCATGAGGGCACATGTAATCGCACTGGCGGAGGTGGTGTTGCCGATGCCCATCTCGCCGATGGCTAGCATCGTGAGGCCTGCGTCTACTGCTTCATTCGCGAGTTGCGCGCCGACTAACAGTGCAAGCGAGAGCTCTTCATCTGTCATCGCCGCATCGCGCAGCATGTTCTTTGTGCCGTAGCAGACTTTGCGGTGGAGCAAGCCCTTAATGTTGTTGAAGTTTGCGTCGACCCCTACATCCACAACATGCAGCGTCACGCCATGCAAACGCGCCAGGACGTTGACAGCGGCTCCTTCGGCCAGGAAATTGAGCACCATCTGATGCGTCACTGCACTGGGGTAGGCGCTGACACCTTCCGCAGTGATGCCATGGTCTGCAGCGAAGACATAGACAGCTTTGCTGAGAGGCAATGCAACGTGGCCATGCCGAATGGCAACCAACTGGGCGACGAGATCTTCGAGGCGGCCTAGGCTACCGAGAGGTTTGGTGAGCGTGTCCAGACGCTGACGGGCGCGAATGCGCCATAGCTCGTCCGGGGGCACGATGCCGCGCGCTGATTCCATCACGACTTTCGTGCTGAGCGGCGTCACCGTGGTACCAAATCTGACACCAGACTCGGGGTTCGCGAAGCGATGGCTGTGTCGACGAAGGATCGAGCGATATCTCGATGCGCGCGGAAGTGCAGATGAACGTAACTCGCCAGCACATTGCCGAGGCGATAGCCTTCGTTCTCCATTCGACCCGACAAGGAATAAACAATGCGATAGTTCGTTGCGACACTGCGTACATTCGAGATTCGTGAGTAATGAAAGCTGTGGCCACGGATGTGTGCGCCTGCACTCCCCAGCAGGCAATCGCTGCTTAGTTCCACCGTGACGTATCCGAAGTTGACCAGCTTGTCTGTCATCTCGATGTCAAAGGGAAGTATCCCGGCCAGCCGATGGCTTGTTCCGTCGCGCAACGTTATTTGCCGCGATAAAAAGATCATTCCTCCGCACTCAGCATAGACAGGGCGCCTGGATTCGACAAAGTCGTGCACAGCAGAGAGCATCGCGGTGTTTCCGCCGATTCGAGCGGTGTACAACTCGGGGTATCCTCCGCCAAGGTAAAGAGCGTCAAGATCCTCCGGCAGACGTCGATCGTG
>JAUTWX010000200.1 GCA_030838385.1 Acidobacteriaceae bacterium | reverse complement strand
AGCCACCGCGCATCGCCTCAAAAGCTACGGGTCGCCGTGAGCGTGACTCGCGGCGACCCGAAACAGCGAAGCGCCTCTGCTCTTTAGCGCTGCGGCTGGGTGGATGCAGGCGGTGGCGGCGTGGCCGGCGCCGGTGGTGTCGAAGGTGATGCAGACTGCCCAGGCGCTGCGCCTCCCGCACCCGGAGCCGTCGAGCCGGCTGGCGGTGCATGCTCCGCCTGGTACTTCTTCTGTGCCGCTTCGATCTCCGGCCGATGCTTCTCAATCGCATCGCGTCCCACCTGGCGGCCCTTCTGCTGTGCGGCCGCTACGCTCTCGCCCAGCACTGGCGGCATGGACTGCAGCACGCGCTTGCCCGCCGCTGTGCGATAGAACTCCAGTGCCTTCGCTGCATCCTCCTGCGACAGGTACTTCGCATAGATGGGCTGCATCAGTGTCGGATAGTCGATGCCGTTGATGTTGGTCTGCACATCGGTCCACACGTCGCTCGGGATGAATGGCGCTGCCTGCTTGTTCATCGCGATCATCTGCGACCAGTTGTTCTGTTCAATGCTCTTGTAATTCATCAGCTCAAGCAGCTCACGCGTCTGCTCCATGGTGATCGGATGAGCGGGCGGTACAGGCTGACCTGGCGTCAGCGGGCTGATGCTGCGGTTGGACGGCGCGGTAGAGGTCGGCGCACTCGACGTCTGCGCCTTCGTCGTGCTCGCACCGCCGGTGGCCGTGCCACCCTGCGCAAAGGCGCTGCTCGCCGCGCATGGCAACATCAATAGGACTCCGCCTAACAGAACTCCGTTTAGTGCGGTAGGAAGAAACTTCATCAGAACACTCTTTCCTGCGTGGCACTCTCGACCACGCGCTTGGCTGTTAGAACATTTTCGCTGTCGCTCTGCAATACACCTGCAGTGAAAATGCCCTAGTCACAATTCACAGACTCGATACCGAGGAACTCTGCTGCCTGTCCCAGTTCCTCTTCGATCCGCAGTAGCTGGTTGTACTTGGCAATCCTGTCCGTACGCGAGGCCGAACCGGTCTTGATCTGGCCCGCGCCTGTTGCCACGGCAAGATCGGCGATAAAGGCATCCTCCGTCTCGCCGCTGCGATGCGAAATGATCGACGTGTACCCATAACGCCGCGCCAGCTCGATCGTCTCCAGCGTCTCGCTCACCGTGCCAATCTGATTCAGCTTGATCAGAATCGAGTTACCCGCGCCCTCGTCGATGCCGCGCTGTAAACGCTCCGTGTTGGTGACGAATATATCGTCACCTACCAGTTGGACGCGGCCGCCCAGCTTTTCCGTCAGCAATTGCCAGCCCTTCCAGTCGTCCTCGGCCAGGCCATCTTCAATGGAGATGATGGGATACTGCCGCACCCAGTCGGCATAAAAATTGACCATCTCCTCGCTCGACTTCTCGCTCTTGTCCGACTTCTTGAAGACATAGTTGCCGCTTGCCTTGTCGAAGAACTCGCTCGACGCAGGATCGAGCGCCAGCGCAATGTCCTCACCCGCCTTGAACCCTGCCTGCTCGATGGCCTCGAGGATCACCTCGATCGACTCGACATTCGATTTAAGGGACGGCGCAAATCCGCCCTCGTCACCAACAGCGGTGTTGTATCCCTTCTTTTTCAGCACGCCCTTCAGCGTGTGGAAGACCTCCACGCCCCAGCGCAGCGCGTCGGAGAAGCGCTCCGCGCCCACCGGCATCACCATGAACTCCTGAAAGTCCACGTTGTTGTCGGCATGTGCCCCGCCGTTGATGATGTTCATCATTGGCGTCGGCAGGATGCACGCATTCACGCCGCCCAGGTAGCGATACAACGGCAGCTTCAACGCCGCGGCCGACGCGCGCGCACACGCCATCGAGACGGCCAGAATCGCATTCGCGCCGATCCGGCTCTTGTTTTCCGATCCGTCCAGCGAGATCATCGTCGCATCGATCAGCCGCTGGTTCGCCGCATCCATGCCGGTCAGCTCCGGGGCCAGGATGCTTTCAACATTTTCCACCGCCTGCAGCACTCCCTTCCCCAGGTAGTGCGACTTGTCCCCATCGCGCAGCTCTACTGCTTCGTGCTCTCCCGTCGAGGCGCCGCTCGGTACCGCGGCCCGGCCTATTGCGCCGCCGTCCAGCACCACGTCTGCCTCTACCGTCGGGTTTCCGCGTGAGTCGAGAATCTCCCGCGCGTGTATCTGCGCAATCTCCGTCATATCGCTCCTTGTGATTTGGTGCCGCAAGCGGTCGTTCAACTTCGGGCGGCGGTCCACCGGTATCGGCTCGCCGGTCACCCCGCCGATCATGCTGATCCAATTGCTCATCTATCGGTTGATTTACAGTTCGCGAACTTCCTATAGGGATCTCGACAGCAGATGGCGACAGGCGCTGCCAAGGGCCAACCAGAAAAGTCTAACAAAGTAAGCGGCATGCCGTTATGAGCCACCCTTCACTCGCACGTGAAAGGCACAGACAGCTTCCTGCTGTCGTTCGCGAAGACGACCGTTTTCCGCCAAAAATTTTGGGCGGTGGCGCTATAAGCGCCACCAGTCATTCACGCACCTCTGCTTCTTCTGACGCTTTTACGCCTCCGCTCTTACGCCTCATAGAGCTGCCGCAGCTCGCATTCGCCGTCGCCGACCGCCTTCAGGAACTGCCTGGCCAGCTCGATCACCTCTTCCTTCGAGTTGCCTTTCATAATGGCGAACCCGCCCACCACCTCTGTCGCCTCAGTGAAAGGGCCATCGGTGACGGTGATCTTGCCGCTGGATTTCCGAACTCGCGCGCCCAGGCTGCTCGGCAGACAGCCCTCTGTCGCGAGCAGCCATCCCGCCTTCATGCCCTCTTCGACCAGCTTGCCCATGGCAGCCATTTCTTCTTGCGTTGGCGGGGTGGCACGTTCAACTGACTTGTAGATACTTAGGAATCGCATTGCTTTCTCCTCGATGGATTAGGTTTCCGAGCCGGGTTCTCCGCAGCCCTGGAGCTTGAATCCCAGGCTCTACAGATACGTCGAACAGGAAATCGACGACTCGACACAAAAATTAAAAAATCACTCTATTCCTTTCCTGGAATCTCCCCCAGGCGCCGGCACCGGTTCCCGGGTTCCGAAGTGGAGTCTCCGCCAAGCTCCAGTGGTCCGGTCGCCGGCTCGCGAATCAGGCAGTAACCGCGCAGGTACACACATCCGCTTCCCATAACGCCTTCGCAACTTCTTCGTCTACGCTGGTGTCAGTTCTGCTAACGCAGAACATGCGATTTGGAGGTTGCCGCAGATGAAGTCCAGAATGATCCTCGCCGGGGCCACGCTGGCGCTTACGAGCGCCGTCGCCGTAGCGCAGACCACAGCCAAACCAAGCCCCTACGAGGGCTTGTCGCAACCGCCGGCTTCCGATGTGATCCGGGCCACAGATTCACCGGCCATCGCGCCGGTAGCCGCGCCACCGGCACTGCCCCCACCCGCCGCCACAATCGTGAAGCAGGCGCCCGCGGCTCCACGTCCGGCGCCAGTGGAAAATCCCGACTACGGCATCGTCGAAGTGCCGGTCCCCGCCGAATCCGGCGCACCGGTGCAGTCGCCAGCCCTCCAAACCCGGCAGGGACACCCCTACAATCCCGACGCCGACATCGTTAGTAGCGTGCCCCTCCCGCACAACGCACTCGCCGAAGGCACCGCCATCCATACCCGCCTGGACCGCGAGATCTCCTCGCGCGACAACGGGCTCGGCACGCGATTCAGCGCGCAGGTCGATCAGGATGTGGTGCAGAACGGTCGCGTTATCATCCCCACCGGTTCGGTGGTGCACGGCCGCGTGATGCATGCCGACTACGGCCGCCGCATCTCCGGTCACGCCTCGCTGCGCCTGCTGGCCGATGATGTGGTGCTGCCCGATGGCACGCACTACTACATGAGCGCCATTCCCAGCCAGACCGGATCCGCGACCCGCACCAAGGTCAACGGCGAAGGCACCATCCTCACCCGCGACAATCCGAAGACTCTTGCCACTCAATACGCGGTCGCCGGCGGCGCGGGCGCTGCTACGGGTGCATTCTTCGGCGGTCCTACCGGCGCAATCGTCGGTACCGGCATCGGCGTCGGCGTCATCACGGCACACTTCCTGATCAACCGCCAGGCCGCCGTGCTGCCCGCAGGCTCCGCCCTCACCTTCGGCCTCAAACAGCCGATGCAACTCACTCCACTCACCAACACTGCTCAGAAATAGAAACCGACGTTCGGCTGCATCACCATCAAGGGGAGCCACCCGGCTCCCCTCTTTTCATGCGCGCCGGTTGGCAGGAAATCTTTCGCGGACTACTCAGAACGGAACGCGCAGGTGAGCGGCTGCTTGCGAAGCAGCGTTAGCGCGATTCAGCCAGGTATTGCTCGTCGCTCACCTGTTCCATCCAGTCGACGACCTTGCCGTCAAGCTGTTCCTGAATGGCAATATGCGTCATTGCCGTGGTGGCCGTCGCTCCATGCCAGTGCTTCTCACCGGGCGCGAACCAGACCACATCTCCAGGCCGGATTTCCTCGATCTGCCCGCCCCAACGCTGCACCCAACCGAAGCCGGAGGTCACGATCAATGTCTGACCAAGAGGATGCGTGTGCCACGCCGTTCGGGCGCCAGGCTCGAATGTTACGCTGGCGCCTTGAACGCGGGCCGGGGCTGACGCCTGAAACAGCGGATCGATTCGTACCGGGCCAGTGAACCAATCCGTAGGCCCTTTGACGGAAGCTTGCGAACCGTTGCGTTTGATTTCCATCAGCGTTTCCTCT
>JAUTWX010000411.1 GCA_030838385.1 Acidobacteriaceae bacterium | reverse complement strand
GACGCTGGGGGCTGAGTACTTCTCGTTGCGGGGATGGTCGCAGTCGGGGACGTTTCGCTATCGCGGATTGGGCAATGATTTTGCGAAGGCGCATTACACCGGGTTGCAGGACCGCGGCATCGTGACGAATGGGGTTTATACGAACCAGGGAGGCGAAGATGTGACGGTCTCCGGCCGGCACGATTTCACGGCGCACACGCGGGTGGCGACGGATGCGGAGTATCTGAGCTCGTTCGCGTATCGCCAGGCGTTCGCGGAGAGCTTCAGCCAGGCGGTATCGAGCGACATTCTGTCGATCGCATATGGCGTGCATGAGGCGGATGGTTATGATGCGGGTGCGCGCGTAGATCGCTATCAGGGGTTGAAGAGGTCGGCGGTTGCCGCAACGCCTACGACCCCAGCGGTGCCAGAGCAGCAGATACACATCTTTCATGTGCCGTCGCTGGACTTCAGCAGCACGGAGCATGAGATCGGCCGGAGCGGAGTGCAGTGGAGCCTGATGGCTTCCCATGCGGGGTTGTCGCGGGTGCAGCCAAATTTTTCTACCGGGGGCCTGACGCAGCGTTTTGATGTTCGCCCGGAGATCGCGTATCCGATGAGCTTTGATGGGTGGCGGCTGCGCGCATCGGTGGGTGCGCGCGAGACAGCGTACAGCCGAAGCCGGCAGACGCCCTACACGGGAGTGGTGCCGGTAGAGCTTCCGCTCAAGCTGAACCGCAGCGATGTGGAGGCTGAGGCGGACCTGCGGGCACCGGTGATCGAACGGACGTTCGACTCCGCCGAGGTGGAGAAGAGGTTTGGATACGACTTTAAACATACGATCGAGCCGGAGTTTACGTATCGCTATGTGGCGGGGATTAATAATTTTTTGAATGTGCTGCGGTTTGACGATATCGACGTTGCGAGCGATACGAATGAGCTGGAGTATGGGGTGACGCAAAGGCTTTTTGTGCGGCCGGTGAAGGCTCGGCCCTGCGTGGAAAAAGCGCCGCGTGATCAGGCAGAGGATTCGGATTTGGATCAGGGCAGGGTCTACGTGAAGGAACGGAGGGGCGACTCGAAGGAGAAGGGACCCGTGTGCGGGAGCCGCGAGTTGATCAGCTGGCGGCTGACGCAGAAGTATTTCTTCGACGAGAGTTTTGGCGGGGCTGTCATCAATGGGCAGCGCAACATCTTCGATACAACTCTGAATTTTTCGGGGATCGCGTTTTTGACGGAGCCTCGGGCGATCTCGCCACTGGTCTCGCGGCTGCGTGTACGCACGTCGGAACATCTGGACGTGGAGTGGGACTTCGACCTGGATACCGGAGCGAAGAAGTTTACGTCGAATAATGTGATGCTGGATGTTCACGAAGGCAATATCTTTGGAGGACTGAGCTATGCGCGGTTGAATGCGCCGGGGCGCTTCTACACCGAGGGAGTCTTGTCGTCAGTGTCGAACTTCAACCAGCTGCGGCTTCTGCTGGGGTACGGGTCGCCGACGAAGGCGGGCCTGGGGGTGGCGGCGAATGTGGGGCTGGATTTGAATGCTGCGGACTCGGGGCTGATGCAGTATGGGGCGCTGCAGGGGTCGTATAACTGGGACTGCTGCGGGTTCAGCGTGGAGGTTCGCAAGTACGAGCTGGGCTCGGTGCGAAATGAGACGGTGGAACGGTTCAACTTCACGCTGTCGAATATCGGGACGGCGGGCAATCTGCGGCGAGCGGCGAGCTTGTTTTGAGTCTCGTCTGGGGCGCCGGCCGGGGCGGTGGTTGCCGGTGGTTGAGCCATGGAACGGCCGCTCGCGTGCGATAATCGAGGTATTGTGCCTACCGTTGTGAAGCCGCTCCGTACCCTTATTTTTGCCCTCACGCTGGCTGCTCCTGGATTTGTTCTGGGGTGCCATGCACAGACCCCGACAGAGGCTGGGGAGAAGCTGTCCCCGGAGCTGGCGCGGCGGGTGGAGGTGTTGATCCGCTCGAAGTCGGCGATTCCGCCCGACTACGATATACAGATCGGCCTGCGGAACAAGAGCGAGGTTCCGGGATTTGACGCCATCAGCGTAACCTTCTCGACGAAGGAGAAGGCGAGCAAGCCGGTGACGTTTCTGCTTTCAACCGATGGAAAGACGCTGGCGCAGTTCAGCAAGTACGACATCAGCAAAGACCCGAAGCTGCTGGTGAGCGGAGAGGGACGGCCATCGCGAGGTGGACCGGCGAACGCTCCGGTTTTGATTGTCGGCTTCGACGACCTTGAGTGCCCGTATTGCGCGAAGATGCACCAGGAACTTTTTCCGGCGTTGACGGAGCGGTATAAGGACAAGATCCACATCGTCTACCGCGACTTCCCGCTGGATCAGCATCCGTGGGCTATGCGCGCGGCGATCGATACGAACTGCGTTGGCGCACAGAGTCCGGCGGGCTACTGGAACCTGGTGGACTATATCCATGCGCATGCGAGTGAGATGGGCGGCGATGACAAGAGCCTGGCGAAGGCGAACGATACACTCGATTCGCTGACGCGCGATGAGGGGAAGCGGCAGAAATTAAACGCGGACACGCTGAACGCGTGCATCGTCAAACAGGATGATGCGGCGATCAAGGCTTCGGTGAAGCTGGGCGAGTCGCTGGGGGTGGACTCGACACCGGCGCTCTTTATCAACGGAGAAAAGATGGCAGGGGCTCTGCCTCTGGAGTACGTGTATCGTATGATCGATAACGCGCTGATTGCCTCGGGCCAGACGCCGCCACCACCACCGCCACCAGCTGCACCCACTCAAACACCGCCTCCAACCGCGCCTGCAACCAAGCCGGGCAATTAGCAGACGAATGCAGGAGATCCAGGAAGTGCCGACCTTGTTGACCGAAACCAATTGTTCTTTTCCCATGCGCCGTTCTCGTCAGGTTTCGTTTCCTGTCGCGCTGATTCTGGCTGTGGTCCTGCTGCCGGCTGTGGGCTGCAATCGCGGCGGCCATAACGCCGACGTGGTCGCTACCGTGAATGGTCATGCGATTATGCGGAA
>JAUTWX010000171.1 GCA_030838385.1 Acidobacteriaceae bacterium | reverse complement strand
AAGTCGATTACATCAACTCCAGCGGCATCGCGCTGGTGATCCAGATGCTGATGGAAGCCAACAAAAACAGCCAGAAGATCGCCGCCTTCGGCCTGACGCCGCATTTTCAGAAGGTGTTCACCATGGTGGGCATCACCAAGTACGCGGCACTCTATAAAGACGAAGCCGCCGCGCGGATCGCGATTTAGGGGTTCTTTGAACAAGTACGAAGCGCACGTTAAAGCTGTAATGAGAAGGCCGATCCCTCCACTTCGCTTTGATCCGGTCGAGATGACAACCGACCCTTCAGTAGAAGGGCCTTGTCCGCGGTGCGTCGTCCCCCTTCACGGTCGGTAGTTGAGGCGATGAGCGTGGAAGATCCGGCCCATTCTGCGAAGCTGGTGCGGTTCGGCATGTTCGAAGTCGATCTGCGGGCAGGAGAACTGTGGAAGTCCGGGCGGAAGCGGAAGCTTACCGGTCAGCCATTTCTGGTTTTAGCCATGTTGCTGGAGCGCCCGGGCGAAATGGTTACCCGGGAGGAGTTGCAACAGCGGTTGTGGCCGGACACTTTTGTCGATGTCGAGCACAGCCTGAACACCGCCATCAACAAGATTCGCGAAGCGCTGAACGATTCCGCGGAGGGTCCGCACTTTGTGGAGACGCTGCCGCGCCGTGGCTACCGGTTCATCGCTCCCGTGGAAAGCGGGAAGCTGGTGGAACCGACGGCGAAGACGCCGGCGTCTGTACTCGCGCCGGGGGGCGCCGCGCATGCCCGCCTCAACGCCGGTTCGGAGGAGGGTTTCTGGATAGCGGTGCTGCCATTCAAGTCGAGCGGCGCCGATCCGGAGCTTGCCGCCCTGGCCCAGGGGATCACCGAGGATATTGTCACCGGGCTATCTCGATTTTCCTATCTCCGGGTTCTCTCCCTGAGTTCGACCTCGCGGTACGCGCAGGAGGAGACAAACTTGCGCTCCGCCGGCAAGGAGTTAGGAGCGCGCTACGTGATGGAGGGCAGCGTTCGCCAATCGGGAGACACGCTGCGCATCGCGGTGCAGCTCAACGATGCGAGCTTCGGCGTCGATCTGTGGGCAGAACACTACGATCGCGCCTTTCGCTCGGCGGGGGTATTTGATCTTCTCGACGAGGTTGTTCCTCGAATCGTATCCACGATCGCCGACACCCAGGGTGTGCTGCCGCACAGCATGAGCGAGGCTACGCGCAACCGGAATCCCGGAGAGTTGACGCCGTATGAAGCGGTGTTGCGGAGCTTTGCGCACTTTCAGCGTGTCTCCGCAGAGGAGCACGCCGCTTCGAGGACCGCGCTGGAGCGGGCTGTGGAGCAGGCGCCCGGTTATGCCGATGGCTGGGCCATGCTTTCCATGCTGTACAAAGAGGAGTACACGCACGAATTCAACCTGCGGCCCGATCCGCTGGGACGTGCCTTTGGAGCGGCGCAACGTGCTGTCGAGGCTGCACCGTCCAGCCACCTTGCGCATCATGCACTGGCGGCGACGCTGTTCTTTCGCCGGGAGATGCAGGCCTTCCGTGTGGCGGCGGAGCGTGCGATTGCCTTGAATCCTATGGATGGGTTCACCATGGCGTATCTCGGTTTCCTGATCGCTTACAGCGGCGACTGGGAGCGCGGGTGTGTGGTATCGGAGCAGGCCAGGAGCTTGAATCCGCACCATCCGGGATGGTATTGGTTCGCCCCATTCTTCGATGCATACCGGAAACATGAGTACGGCAAAGCGCTGGCCATCGCGCCCAGGATCCACATGCCAGGCTTCTGGCGCACCAAGGTCGCACTTGGCGCGCTCTATGGACAGCTCGGCGAGCGGGAAACAGCGCGGAGGTCTGTCGAGGAGCTGCTGGAGCTAAGGCCGAACTTTGCTGTGACGGCTCACGAGGAGCTCGCCAAATGGTGGGAGCCGGGTTTGGTGGAGCAACTGATCGACGGCCTGCAGAAGGCTGGGCTGGAGATCGTCCGCTAGTAGAGTTGCGCTAAGGAACGGCATATCCCTCCACTTCGCTTCGCTTTGGTTGGGATGACGAACCGTGCGGCTGCAGTGGTATCCCACCCTGTGCTCTGCTCAGGATGGGATACCGGTTTGTGCTGCTGCCAGCTACGGCACGGTCGCGTTCACTACAGTGTTCCACTTCGTCCCGGCCGTATTTACTGCGTAGAAGGAGAAACGGTGAGAGCCGGACGCGAGGCTCAGCGACGTGCTCAGCGTGTTGCTGCCAAAGGTGCTGTACTTCTTCACACCATCCACCCACACCTCCATGCGGGAGATGGTGCCAGTCACCGTTGCGAATGCCTGTACCGCTACGGGCGACCCGACCGTCGACCCGTTTACCGGTTTGCATACGTTCACGCCCGGAGTGCTGGGTGCGCCGCAGGTTCCTCCACCGCCGCTGACCGTCGCGGTGACCGTCTTCTCCCACTTTGTCCCGGCCGTATTCACTGCATAGAAGGCGAAATTGTGAGAGCCGGACGCGAGGCTCAGCGACGTGCTCAGCGTGTTACTGCTGAAGGTGCTGAACTTCTTTACGCCGTCTACCCACACCTCCATTCGCGAAATGGTGCCAGTCACGGTTGATGACGCCTGTACCGATACCGGCGAACCAACTGTAGACCCGTTCACCGGCTTGCATATGTTCAGCCCCGGAGTGCTGGGTGCGCTACAAGTGGAGCCGGTCCCGATGGTGTAGCTCGCCGATGCATCCGCGCTCTGCGAAAAACCGGGAGCGATGGCGACAGCTTGAAGCATCTCTGAGGTTGACACCGGGATCGGGCCTGAATACAAGGTCGATCCTGTGCTCGGCGTGGAGCCATTCGCCGTGTAATAGATCGATGCGTTGGGGGTACTGTCCGTGATGCTGACGTTTTGCGTGCTGGTGTAGGTGCCTCCTGGCGGGGAGAAGCTGGGTGTAGCGGTGAGCGGTGCATTGTTGCTCAGGAGTCCATAGACGGTGACGGCGTTTCGGCCGCCAACGTAGACGCTCCCATTGGCGATGGTGGGTGTGGCGAATTTGACGGCGACGGCAGCCGCGTCCCGGCTGTTTGCCGCCTGGGTGGTGTTGTAGAGCTCTGTGCCGAGGTTTGCCGCGCTGTATGCATAAAGGATAGCGGGCGTGTGAGTGGAACCGCTGTTATCCAGGGTCCAGACGACGCCATTTGTCGTGCCGTTCGCGGAGACGCTGGGGGTAGAGCCTGCGCCGTTGCAGTTGCAAGTGAAGGTGTTGGTTGACTTGGATTGCGGCGTGGTCGTGAAGAGCTCGGTTTGCGGATTGAAGGCCCAGGCCCGCAAGGGTGCTCCAGCCATGCCCGCGTACATAATGTTGTTGAAGAATGCGAAGCTGCTGCGGTTCTTGAACGGACCACCGCTGAAGCTTTGCACGGAGCTGTTGCCGGGCGTGGTGAAGTGGCCCATGTTGTCGCGATTGATGAGATAGATGGTCCCACTTTTATCGCTAGTCATGGCCAGGTGAGGTATGGAGCCGCTCTGGGTTGGCAGCAGCATGAGGGCGCCGGAACCCATGTCCTGGTCCTGGGCGTTGAGGCTGCTTTGATCGCCGGGGGTGAAGTAGTCGGCCAGTGTTATTGAGCTGCCCAAGGTAAGACGGAAGGCGCTGTCGCCATAGTCAGAGCCGCCGGTATTTGCATCGAAGGTTCCGTTTCCGTCCGCGATAAAGATGTTGCCCAGCCCGTCGGTGGACGGTCCGCCACCGGCCATCCAGATACCACCCTGCGTGCCATTCGGCGTATCTACCCAGGCGCCGTTTTGAACGGCTATATTGGCCGCATCGTAGGCCATGACCCAGCCGTGATACTTACCCTGGTCGCCATGCGACGCCCAGGCAATGAAGATGGAATTGCCGCTGCCCACCGAAGGCGTGGGAGCGAGCAGGAGCGCGGACCTTTGATTATGAAGCTGCGGATTGAAGGAGATAGTGGTGCCGCCATCTCCTAGACCCTTTACCGTTGCCTGGATAGTCGTTGGACCGCTCAATTTTTCGCTGCCGTCGGCAACGTTGAGCGCATGCAGGCGCTGGAAGTACTGCGTTGTGCCGCTTGTGGTCTTCGACCTTGAGACAACGTAGATCGTCCCACCGCTGCGGTCTACTACAGGCGTGGAAATGATGCCGATATTGGGATAGATATCGAAGTCACTGTTTTCATCGAGATAGGTAAGCCAGGTTTCGCCGGAGTTCACCAGCCACTTACGCCATAAGTAGCCCTGGGATGGGTTCTTGCCGTCCGCATCGAAGGCATAGATATAGTCTTCCGCCGTCGCGACGAGAAGGACATTGTGGAGTTGTCCATCGCTCATCTGGTACTGGTGAAGGTAAAGCGGCTGGGCATAGATATCGCCGATAACCGGAAGGCTAAACGTCTTGCCAAACTTCGCAGAGTTGACGTTCGACGGCGTGAGCACTGACTCGCTTGGCTGGACACCGGTACGTGCGTTGTTATAGTGCCAAGTCGTTACGTCCTGTGCGAATGCGATGCTTGCAGTTGCGAAGAGCACGGTAAGGCAGATGCTGCACAAGAGGCGGGTAAGTTGAAGCGAGTCCGGTAGTTGCGAATGAATTCGATTCCAGATGGGCAGAGAAATGCTGTTTCCCGCGGCGGCGTGAACAGCGGATGACTTCGCGGCAGAGTGACACATCCTTCACCTCGACAACTTTCCGGGGGAGGATGTTGCGGGAGTAACAGAGTAATTTAGGACTCGAGCAGACGTCGCATAAATTGTGGTGAGTTTGATTCAATGAAGGTTGCGCACGCGCGGTCTCGATGCTCGAGGAAATGTGCTGAGCGCCGGGCCCAGAAATACTGCTGAATTATTTTGATTATCGCGCCAGACAGGAGGGCAAATGCAATTTATTGTCCCGCAATGCCAGGGGTAATCTAGCCAGCCGCCGATGAGTCAGACGACTTTAAAGTAGGTCGTATAAGGCAAGGTACCTAGGAACGTGAACGGCAGCATGGTGACGGCTCCGCTCGCCGAACTCACCAGCCATTGCCGTTCGCTCACTCGCTTTGCTGCCAACAACTGCTCCCGCGTCACCTTCGGCGCCGGCGCACCCTGCTGCGGTTTCACCGCCATCAGCACCAGCGGTCCGCGCAGCAGGGCCACCGTGTCGGTGTGCTGGGTATCGATGGTTTCGAGCCGCATCTTCAGCGGAAGGTCCAGCTCCACGCGGTCTCCGGTCTTCCACTCACGGCGTATCGCGGCGAACTGTCCGGGCACGGCCAGACCCTTCTGTCGCGCACCATTCACAAAGACCGATGCCCCCTCCGCCCAGGCCGGAATGCGAAAGTGCAGGGTCAGCTCGGTCGGCTTCGAAGTTGTCACCGTGAAGGAGACATGGTTCTCGTATGGATAATCGCCCTCCTGGGTCAGCGAGAGTGCGGCGCCGTTCCGGGTCCAGCGCAGCGTCGAAGGGACGTAGAGATTAACGTACACGGCCTGCGGCCCCCGGAAGTACATGTTGATGCGGTAGTCCGTGGCCACCTGCGGCAGCGTACCAGAGCAGCATGGCCAGCGGGCCTCCTTGTAGACGCGTTTCGCGTCGAGGTTGTAGTCGGCATAGTAGAAGGTCTCGCCATTTTCCTGCAGCGGCTTTGCACCAAGGATAGTGTTGTACATCACCCGCTCCATGCTGTCGCCGTAGCGAGCGTCGCGGGTGACCCGGAGAAGATATCGCGTCAGCTTGAAGTGGGCGTATGAACCGCATGGAGTCTCGAAGCTGTGGTGGGTGTTGGTCAGGCTCGCGTAGACATCGCTGCTGCCTGGCGCCCGCAATGTCTCGTCGGGACCCCACCCGCCGGTTGCGTAGCTTTGTGCCTGCAACATGGCGAAGGCGTTGCGCGCGGCACGCAAATGCTTCTCGCTGCCGGCGACCATGTAGGCCATCATCGCGGAGCACAGCGAATTCACGTGGCTATACGCATGCCGGCCGTTTAACACGTCTTCGTTGCGGGAGAGCGGATCGAACCACGTCGTGTCATCCAGGTATTGCAGACCAAGATCGTAGTAGCGGCGGCCGGCGCCGCGCTGCGAGGCCAGCAAGAGATTCTCCGAGACGGTATAGGACTCGTCCCAAGTCCACGAGGGATCGTCATTGTGATCCATGCGCCAGGGAACGCCATGTTCGACGGCATGGCCCGGCAGATGCGGGAGCGCGGTGTTCGTGGTCTGCTCCAGAATCGCCAGCGCCTGCGGATCTTTCACGTAGGTGTGCGAATCGAGCAGGCCCAGCAGCAACTTGTCATAGGTGTAGGCGGGGAAGCGGTTCTTAATGTAGAAGTCCGCGGAAATGGTTTGCGCGTAGAGGCGGTTGAGACGCAGCACCTTCTGGCGCGTCTCTTCGTCTCCATTGATAGCGTAGGCGCGGGCCAGCGCCGATACCCATTGTCCGAAGGTGCACGCGGGAGCGAAGCCGCGATCGAAGTGTTTGCGGTAGTCGTAGTCGGGATCGTAGTCATACCATCCGCCCAGGTCCTCGCCCGGCGCGGGCATGCCGGACATCTGCCGCAGCGGTTTCAACAGGCTGTCTTCGCTGAGTGCCATGAGCACGGCGTGCGTGGTCATGAGTTGCGACTCGTGCAGGTCGCTGGCCATCAACACGTCACCGTAGCTGAACTCCGAGAGCAGGTTCGCAGCAGGTGGTTCGACACCCCATGCGCCACGGCTCCACAATCCGCTGCTGGTGATGGCCGCAGCCGCCAGCGAACTCGACTGAAGAAACTGTCTGCGGGAAATCGTCATTCTTTTGGATCCCATACTTGTTAGACGGAGGCGCTCGAATTTTACGACATCCTAAGAAAGCGCGAAGGGTTGAGCTGCGGCAGGTTTTATGGTGGCCGTGAGAACATTTCGAACTTCCAACCTGCGGTCTAGGAAACTATATTGATTCTACTTGCCCCGGCACGCACTAAATCGCATAAGTCTATTGTTTTCATTATCTACATCCGAAATTGTCGCTGTGTGGGGTTTCCGGCCGCAATATATTCCAGAGCAAGCTTGGCTAGTGCGACTTCGGAGTATCGGTCGGGGTCCCTGCAGGCCTGCGGTTCTTCTGATGCGCTTTTATTGAAGGCGACAAACGACAAGGAGGCGTCGACCGCAAGCAACGAATAACCAATTCATTTGTCGATCAGGCCGTCTACTAGGAACATTTCGCTGTATCCATGCGTACTGAATCAGAACTGAGAAAGGTCTGTTTTGCTTTAGCTATGCGCATCAGCGACGAGCGTACAAAACTGCGAATTCCCTGGAGCGCCGGAGGCAATTTGTAGGGACATGAACCGAAGAACATTTCTGAAAATGTCTGGCGCCGCTGCATTCTCGCCGCTGTCTCCGCCTGCGTCACTCGCAGGTCCCGTTTCACGCCGCCGCCATCCGTCTGACGCGGGTTGGCCGTCAAGGGAAGCATGGAAACGGCTCAACGAAGCAGTGGGCGGGAATCTGATTCCCGTAGACTTTCCGATCACAGCCTGCAAGTCGGGACCAGACAGCGCAGAGTGCAAGGGACTCTTCGAAAATCTGAACAATCCCTACTACATTGGTGACCAACCAGGTCTCACGCAGACTCTGGGCTGGATGAACGCGTGGTCTACCAAGCCGAGCGTTTACGCGGTAGCTGCAAGAAATGCCCAGGACATTTCCGCGAGCGTGAACTTTGCACGCGAAAACAATTTGCGCCTTGTAATCAAAGGCGGCGGCCATAGCTATCAGGGCACATCGAATGCACCCGATTCGCTGTTGATCTGGACGCGCCACATGCATGAGATCACGATGCATACGGATTTTGTCCCACAAGGATGCAAGGGCGCTTATGCGCCCCAGCGGACAGTCACACTCGGCGCTGGTGCGATTTGGATGCAGGCTTACGAAGCCGTTACGACCAAGGGCGGCGCCTACGTGCAAGGCGGCGGTTGCACGACGGTTGGCGTTGCCGGGCTGATTCAAAGTGGCGGCTTCGGAAGCTTCTCCAAGCATTACGGGCTCGCAGCGGCAGGTTTACTTGAAGCGGAGGTTGTCACCGCCGACGGCAAGATACGCATCGCGAATGCCTGCACGAATCCCGACCTGTTCTGGGCCCTGAAAGGAGGCGGAGGTGGCAGCTTCGCTGTAATCAGTAAATTGACACTGCGCGTGCACGACCTGCCGGAACTCGCTGGTGGTGCGATCTTCACAATCAAGAGTGCGTCAGACGAAGCATATCGGCGTCTGATCCGGAAGTTCGTAAATTTCTACCGTCAAGCACTCTTCAACGACCACTGGGGCGAGCAGGTGCATGTGTCTCCTGATAATTCGCTAAAAGTCAGTATGGTGTCTCTTGGATTGGACACAGAGCAATCGCGACAAGTTTGGGCGCCATTCCTCGACTGGTTGGCGCGCTCACCTGCCGATTACAGTATCGGACCTCAAGTGATCGGCGGCATGCCCGCAAGGCATTGGTGGGATGTGGAGTGGCGGAAAGAGAATCAGCATCATGTGTTCCTTGCAGACTCGCGCCCTGGCGCTAGTGCAGACAATGTGTGGTGGACAGGCGATGGTGGTCAGGTCGGCTGGGTTGTTTATGGTTTTGAATCGCTTTGGCTGCGCGCATCCTTGCTCGGAGACGATTCGCAACAGCGATTCGCCGAAGCATTATTCGCAGCCTCCCGGCACAGCGAGGTTGAACTTCACTTTAACAAGGGGCTGGCAGGCGCACCACAGGAAGCTATCGAAGCTGCGAAAGACACAGCGATGAATCCCGACGTGTTGAGTGCATTTGCACTTGCGATCGTGGCAGACGGCCAGGGGCCGGCGTACTCGGGGCTTCCCAATCACGAGCCCGACGCTGTAAAGGGCCGAAAGGCTGCAGACAACATAGATCGTTGCATGAGTGAACTGCGATCCATTTCGGCGAATGTCGGAAGCTATGTGTCGGAGAGCAACTACTTTGAGAAGCAATGGCAGCATTCCTATTGGGGCAGCAACCACGCGCGGCTTGCGAGAATAAAAAAGAAATATGATCCGACTGGCCTGTTTTTCGTGCACAACGGCGTGGGCTCAGAAGGGTGGAGCGCGGACGGTTTCACCAAACTTTGACCCTTCCACTTTAGCGGTGTCGACGAGTTCATAATCGCCGGTGCACTCGATGAAAACACGAGCCACATTGCCGAAAGTCGCTTGGACAGATGATTGCGCAGAAGTCCGTTCCAAGTCGCGGGCAAACAGGGAATTGAAGCCAGCCGGTTTTACCACCGAAAACGCACTGCCCCCAGAGATGCCGTACGGTCGCTGTTTCGGAGCCTACATCGAATCCGCCGGCGCCCCGCGTTTCCTCGTTGGCAATCAGAGCCGTTGATGATATTCAAGTGAGAACGTATCGCAGCCTCGTTGATGCATACACCCACAGGCCTTGGCGCACTCCGCCGTGCGATGGTCGGGCGATCGACCGATCTTAATTTGTTGCAAATTTGCGTTGCACCTCCGGGGTATTCGGCGCGCACCGCGTGTGTTTGGTGGCACCCGGCGGTTCATTTCAACACATTTCCTTGGCACGAGGCGGTTCCATGCGGTCAGCGGAAGGCGTGTTTCAGCTTTATATCGATGGCGAATGGGTCGGAAATCAGTCCGGCGAATCCTTTGCCGTGTACGAGCCGTCGACGGAAGAAGAGATGGCTCGCGTACTCTCGGCGGGGCCATTCGAGGTGGACCGCGCGCTGACGACACTGATGCTCGCTGACTGGTTTACGGAAGCGGGTCTGCCGCCCGGAGTGATCAATATCGTGAACGGCATAGGTGAGACTTGCGGCGTCCCCCTTGTCGAGCATCTGCTGGTCGACAAGATCGCCTTTACCGGCAGCACCGAGGTCGGAAAGAGCATCGTGCGGCGTGGCGCAGACACACTGAAGCGCGTCACGCTCGAACTCGGCGGTAAGTCGCCGAACATCTTTTTTGCCGATGCCGACTGGGAGGCGTCGGTGGACGGTGCACTCTTCGGGATCTTTATCAACCAGGGCGAAGTCTGTTCGGCAGGCAGCCGCATTCTGGTAGAGAAGAAGATCTATTCGAAATTTGTCGAAGCCATGGCGGAGAAAGCGAAGACCATCCGGCTGGGCGCGCCGCTGGACCGCGAGACCAAGATGGGTCCCGTCGTCAGCAAGGAGCAATACGAGCGAG
>JAUTWX010000167.1 GCA_030838385.1 Acidobacteriaceae bacterium | reverse complement strand
ATTCCGACGGCGACCGTTGGTCCAAGTCTCAGACGTGAGAATTTCTGCCGCAATTGCCGACTTCACATTACTGATCCTTTGGCATCTGTCTGGAACAGCCCGAATGCTCGGAGCCGATCTCGATTGTCCCTAAGCCGGTTTTGCTTCGAGTATCCCGACATTTCGAACCATCAGATTGTCGCCTCCAACCGGGTATACCCCAGTCAGGACAAAGCCCGCTGCCTCAAGAAGCGTTCTCCATTCGCGCTCGCTTCGCTCTTTGCCGCCGGTGACCGCAAGCATGTTGAGGTCGCTCATCAGCTGGCCTTCCACTTGTGGATCTGCATGCGAGACGAGCGGAGGAAGGACAAATTCAATGATCAGCAAACTGCCGTTCTGCGGAATGACCGCGCGGCAGTTCTTGAGAATCGTGATTGCTTCCGCGTCCCGACGCCCGTGCAGAACATGTTTGAGCATGTACACATCGGCGCCCGCCGGGACCGATTGCGTCAGATCTGCGGCAATCAGTTCGCATCGGGAGGAAGGATCTTCATCCGCGAAGCGAGATTTTGCTGCATCCACGCTGGATTCGAGGTCCACAAGCATGCCTCGCAAATGCGGGTTGAGTCCAAGCACTGCAAGAATGAGCGACCCACCGCCGCCGCCGAGGTCGGCGACCACCTTCACGCGGGAAAAATCCCACGCTCCAGCGATAGGCGCGTAATCTTCCGCCGGAGCCGTACCCATCACCGCGCGAAAAATAGAACTAGCTTCGGCATCCTGCGACCACCGGGAAGGTATTTTGGAATCGCGGACCTGAGAGGCCGGCTTACCAGTCCGAACACAGTCGGTAAGCAGGGACCAGTCGTCGGCAAGCAGATCTGCCCAAAAGATGACGGCTGACCAGACGGACTCAGGCACATCCCTCCGCAGGGGTTTGCCAAAGGGAGTCATCCGAAAGTGTTCGGGCGTGGTCTCCTCCGTCACGCCGATGCTGGCGAGAGCGCGAAGCAGGCGGTACAACGCATTGGCATCTGCCTGACACTTTTCGGCCATGAAGCCGACGCTACACACCTCGTCTCCAAGCGCATCGGCAACGCCCAGACGTGCAGCCGCGCAAATCACGCGGCTGCGGGAATACGCCATGGCCATTTCGACGAGCCCCGTATTCGCCGTGACATTGCCGATGCCGCTGTTTGGTTGAGCCATAAGACACCTCAAATGCAATGTACTCATCGCGGACGGGCCCTGCCCAGCAGTTCATTCGGACAAGTACCCAGAAACGCCCCAGCGTCAGGGAGCCTACGGGACCGTCACACGACCGCACGTCGCGGAATTTCAGTCGGAGTGCCGACATATCAGTACTAATTTCGCGACTCGATTTGCTACCGATACGGCTGGTCATTCCATACCGACCGTCATCTTTGCTACTTCGTCGACGGCGGCGGGGCAGGCCTGCCCAGTGTGCGCACTGCTCCCGGAGGCAGCGTGCCGCCTTCGCAGAGAATCTTCATGTTCTGCAACATGCCCGTGAAGGCGGTGCGGCGATGGGCGAGGTCGGCTTCCCGCGCGGCATCGTCCCCAAGGTTCGAGTTGTCAAAGAGCAGCGTGTAGTAGAGCTGCGTCGTTGTCGGCGTCAGGGCGCGGGCCTCCAGAGTGCCGTGGTACATGATGTATCTGCTGCCGGTGCGCAGCGACTGCGTGTAGACATAGGAGTACTTCGTCTTTCCGACCAGCACCTCGGTGCCGATGGTGCGCACCGCGCCGAACTCGCCGTCCTTACCCGAGATGATCGTGCAGCCGGGAAATCCCCACTCGCCGATGTCGCAGTACTTGCCGATCCGCCCCCACACCTTGTCGACCGGAGCGTTGACCTCCATCTCCATCGGGATCGAGACATAGTGCGGGTTGGGGCTGAGGTAGGCGGCAGGTTTGGCAGCACCTCCGGGCGAAGGAGCCATCGCAACCGGAGGGGGCATTGTGCCGCCCTCTGCGAGGCTCTTCATGTACGTCAGTCTGGTCGTAAAGCGGGTGCGGCGGCTGTTGATATCGGCCTCGCGCGCAGCGTGGTCGGCCAGCATCGAGTTGTCGTAGAAGAGCGTGTAGTTGATCCGCGACGTCTTGGCCGTCAGCGGCACCACCTCAAGCGTGCCGTGGTAGAGGTTGTACGGCGTGTTCTCACGCGGAGCCTGCGCGTAGGTGTAGCTGTACTTCGTCTTGCCGACCAGGACTTCGTTACCCACCGTGCGCACCGCGCCAGGCTCACCATCTGTGCCGGAGATGATCCTGCACGTGTTGCCGCCGGGAGCGTTCGACCACTCGCCGATATTGCAGTACTTGCCGATACGCGCCCACACCTTATCCGCAGGCGCAGAGACGTCGATCGTCATCGGGATGGTGATGTAATGCGGATTGGGAATCTGCAGAGGCGCCTGTGGCGGGCGAGCCGCGGGAGGCGCTGCTGCAGGGGCTACAGGCTGCTGAGACAGTGCGGCGACAGACGTAGCAAGCAGGATGCCTGCAAAGGCAAGATGATCTTTCACACAATTGCTCCATGAGCGAGAGAATGGACGTATCAAAGCGCAGATGAGACATCATCGGTTTCTCAACATAAGACTGTCAAGAAACCGCACACAAGATTCACAATCTAAAGACCGGATACCCCATTCATGTGGCCCCATCGCATGAGTGGGCGTTCGAGACCCGGTGCAGATGCGCGGCGATCGCGTGTATCCTTCTCCTGCTATAAGGTTCATGCCAATGATCAGCACAGGCGAGAACTCCGGCGATGAGACGACACGGCTCCTCGCATCGATTCATACAGAATCGGGCGCGAGCCTGCTGAAGCTGGCCGAGGCATCGCCCATCCTCCTTGTATTTCTCCGACACTTCGGCTGCTCGTTCTGCCGGCAGGCGATCAGCGACGTCGCCGACCTCAGTCCCGAACTGAAACGCCGCTACGTGCGGCCGGTCTTTGTTCACCTGGGCACGCCGGAACGCGCAAAACCCTTCTTCGACTACTACGGCATCGGCGACGTCGAGCGCATCAGCGACCCGCAGGCGACGATCTACCAGAACCCCGTCTTCCAGCTGTCTAGGATGAGTCCATGGCTGAGTTTGGTCCAGCCATCGGTATGGATCGGCTGGCTGAAGGGCACGATCTTCAAGCATGGAATCGGAAAGATCGAAGAAGACGGCCACCAGATGCCGGGCATCTTCCTCCTGAAAGACGCAAAGATCGTGCGGCACTTCCGCCATCGCACGATGGCCGACGAGCCCAACTACCTGAAGCTGATCTCCTGACTGCCTCGGCAACGTCGTTCCCGCCGCGTGTTGTCAGCTTCTATATCACCACTGGCGATTTCATTCGAGCGCAACCTCGAACCTATCTCATCGGAGCAGCAGCCACACCAACAAACGAGTCCGCACAGCCGTAGTACATCCACCGCCTGCCTTTGAACACCACCAGCCCCTCGGCAAATGTTGTCCCCGCCGCATACTGCCCGCTCTGCTCAAATGGCATCTCGGGCCTGAACACCGGCTGCTCCGTCCGCGCAATCAACTTCGCCGGATCGTCCGCTCTGAACTTGGGCTTGGGCTGCTCCGGAAAGAAGCAGGCCAATGACGCCAAAGGAAAGACAGACTCGGAACTTAGCCATGGAAACCTCGTGGCGGCTATCATTCACGTCAACGTGACAGTGTCCAATCTTTTTCAAGATCCTCTCCTGGACGAAGTTGCTGCTCAAGTTCAACCTTCCGCATAAATGCGGAACACGACAAGCAAGTTTCGTCGTCCAGGTTTGCAAACTGGACCTTGGAACAATCTGAAAGTGGCTTTGGAAGAGGTTAATGTCTGCTAACTGAGTCGATTCTGGCTGCAA
>JAUTWX010000142.1 GCA_030838385.1 Acidobacteriaceae bacterium | reverse complement strand
CCGGGAGCCGTGGTCGAACCATACGGTTGATTCGGGTTCTCCCTGAATGATGAAGGCCGCAAGGCCCGGCGGCAGAGACTGCAGCGTGTTCATGGCCACGGCATCGCCTTGCGCCAGGGAGCTCAAGCCCAGACCCGCCGCAATCAGGGTCAGCCGCGTATGCAGGCGTCGTCCGCGTGGTGTCGCCAGCACCGAGGGTTCACCGTTCAGAGTGGCCTCCAGCATGGCCGCCAGCTTGGAAAAGCGTGCCAGCAATCCGATTCTCCAGCCACCCCACACCGGTAGGGGAACGGCCAACTTATTGCCGGCAAAGAAAGCATTCAGATGACGCTCGCTGAAGAACAGCAGTGTGACTGAAGGCCACCCGATCGAGCCGTCATGCCAATCAATTTTGCCGTGCTGCAATTGCAGCGTGGCGGCAGGTCCGCCCAGGATGCGCAGCGCAATCGAGGCGTGGGCGTCTCCAATGATGGCCCGGGCCGCCGGATCCTGCTCGACCAAGTCACTGAGGCAGGGCAGGACAGCGCTCAGGTACAGACGGCTCAGTACCGCGGGATTGGGAGCCTGGTTTGTCATGGAAAACTATTGCCACCGAAGACATGAGCGTCTCCGCCTTGGTACGGTTACTGGATGCAGCAGGTGGACCTTAAGCTCCCAAGTTGGACACCCCTTACCAGGGTGCTCGAGTGCATCAAGCGGCAAACTCGCGTGGCTCGGCTGGCTCTACCGTACCAGTCGAGAGATCTATCGCAATGCGAGTGGCGAGGAGTTCCGGACGAACCTCGCGCCCGTCGCGGACCAGCCGCACGATGCCGTACTTTGCCAATAAGTGCAATGAACGAGAAACATTCGGTTGGGTTCTCCCGCTTAGCTTTGCAAGTTCACTCACGCTCGAAGGCTTCTGCTCCGCCATGGTGGAAAGAAGAGCTAAGGCCTCAGTAGTCAGGGCGGAAAGAGTTTGAGCAGCCGGTCTCGAAGGAGCAAGTCTATCCCCGCGTGCTACTGCCCGCATTTCTTCAAGAAGCTCTTTACCCGTCTGCTTGACTTTCATCGTCATCTCCTTCGTCAGCTTCATCTTCAAGTTCAACTTCCTTTTCGACGAAAGTGAACTCAACATTTTCCCGCTGACAGGCGTCTCCTGCGGCAGTCATGAAATCGCTCAGAAGCTTGTCAGCATTCACAAACGCATATCCGAAGATTTGCTTAGTCCGCCGGAAGTTATGCTGATGATCATGGGCTACCTGCCTCGGTACATCGTGAGCGTTATCAAACCCCAGAAGTCGTTCGTTTAGGTCATCGTGCAACGTAAAGGAATACCGAATTCCGTGAGGTCTCGCCTCGCTAACTTCCACTCGCCAGATCCGGAATCTCACGTACCAGGCATTGGCCAAGTAGTACCTGAGGCCGTGATATTCCAGAAGGCGCTCAAGCGCATCATCTCGCACGAAGTATATCCTCTAAGGGAATACATAGCAAAGTACCACGGAATGCGGGTGCCGATCGCCCCTTACCCAGGCAACCAATTGAATTTACACATATTACTACCAGGGTATGGCAGCGCCTCTGATGTGGCGAGTCAGTTGACATAGTGAATATTGTTCACTAGCGTCAGCTTCACTCTCAGGCGCAGGACCCGAACAGATGCCTTGTATCGGTTGTCGAAGGAACAGACTGGCGATGCGTTTCCGACCGAGCAGTTCAATGCCTGGATGAAACGGCACGGTTTGTCATTGTCGGCCGCCGCTCAGGCCCTACATCTGACGCGACGTACTATTATTTATTACAGCACGGACGCCAAGCCAATCCCGGCGTACATTGGCCTCGCCTGCAAAGGCTGGGAAGCAGGACATCGGACTCACGCCGCGTAAGTCGCCGCCACTACTAATTTCGCTCCAATTCCGCGGCAACCGCACTAACCGCGTCTTGAATGTCGGTCTTCGAGTGCTCGCAACACATGAAGAATCTCAGACGAGCGAGTTTTTCGGGCACGGCCGGATACAGGATGGGCTGCGCATTGATGCCACGCTCGAACAGGGCCTGCGACAGCCGGGCGGCGCGCAGCGAGCTGCCGACGATGGCCGGTATGACGGAGATGCCGGCGCTGGTACCGGTATCGATGCCGGCCTTGCGGGCCAGCTCCAGAAACTGCGAACCTCGGGCCTGCAGGGTCGCGACGCGAGTGGGCTCCTCCCGCATCAGCTGCAAAGCTGCCAGCGACGAGGCCGCCACCGGAGGCGGCATGCCGACGCTGTAAAGAAATCCCGGCGCCAAAAACTTCAGGTGCTCCACCAGCGCCGTCGAACCCGCGATATAACCGCCGCAGCCCGCCAGCGTCTTGCTCAGCGTGCCCATCCAGATATCCACGTCGCCGCCGCTGAGCGCGAAATGTTCGCGAATCCCTAGGCCGGTCGCACCCATCACGCCGAAGGAATGGGCCTCGTCCACCATCAGGAAGACCTTGTGGCGGCGCTTGATCTCCACCAGCTGCGGCAGGTCCGGAAAGTCTCCGTCCATGCTGTAGATGCCCTCGACCACGATCAGCACCCGCTCGAACTCGCGGCGCTGTTGCGACAGCATGGCATCGAGCGCAGCCCAGTCGTTGTGCGGGAAGGGCAGGCGACGGGCGCCCGCCAATTGAATGCCCTGCAGCGTGCTGTTGTGGATCAGCTCGTCATGCAGGATCAAATCCCGCGATCCGAATAAATATCCGATGGTGGTGACATTGGTGGCATGTCCGCTGACAAACACCACCGCATCGTCGACGCCGTAGGCGCCCGCGATGGCTCTTTCCAATTCTCGATGTAGCGGACGCTCGCCGGATACGGCGCGGCTGGCCGAGACCGAGGTGCCGTACCGGTCGATGGCTGCCTTCGCAGCGCCTGAAACCACCGGATGCCCGGATAGTCCGAGGTAGTTATAACTGGAGAAATTCAAGAACTCGCGGCCGCCGATGCGGGTGCGTCCGCCGGCGATGCCCTCATGATTCTTGAAGAACGGACTGCTGATGCCGAGGCGTGCGGCACCGTCGGTCATGATGCGCAGTTGTTGATAGCCCGGGTGCAGGTCGAAGCGGGTGAACTGCTCGGGCACCTCGGCCGCGCCGGCTTCGCTCACGCGGCGCACCGCCGCCGGCGGCGCATTCGTTTGTCGAAGACGCCGCTCCAGGCCCTGTTGAATCAGCTTTTCTTTGATCGCAGCGGTGAGGCCCGGCAGCGTCTTACGGCTCATCAGTGAATCATACGCCGATTGGCTGCGCCCGCGCCCGCGCGGATATTCGCCGCCAGATGTTCTATGTCCGTGTCCTGCACCTCGGCGGCATGCTGGGTCACGACGCGTTCGATCTGTGCCACCACCGGATCCGCATGGCTCGAGCCCGGGGTCGCGGCTTCATCGCCGCGTAGCTGCGTGATGATCCACCCAGCGAGCTTGGCCACCGTAGGGCTGTCGCTCAACGCCATGACCGGCAAGCGGGCGCCGAACCGGCTCTCCACCGCAACCACCAGCTCGACGCCCATGAGGGAGTCCAAGCCCATGGACTGCATGGACAGCGTGGCATCGATCTTGTCGGGCGCAATGCGCAAGATTTCGCCGATTTCGACCTTGAGCAAATCGACCACCGTGGTCTGCAATTCGTCCTCCGGCAGCTCCATCAGCAGCCGGCGCAGATCCTGCCCGCCT
>JAUTWX010000132.1 GCA_030838385.1 Acidobacteriaceae bacterium | reverse complement strand
GCGATACACTCCGCTTTTGAGGGATGGGCGGCCGTAGGGGGAAGCGCCGCCAGAATGTTTATCGGCAGAAGCGCGGGAAAGTATGAGGGCTCAGGAGCGGAGGGCAGAGGTAACCGTAATCGAGCCCGGCTGTTGCCTTGCTGTGTACTCGCGGTCGAGCAGGGACATTAGGGCGAGTGTGTGGTATTCACCATCGCGCAGGATGGCCTCGCGCAGCACGCCGTCGTAATGGAAACCGTATGCCTCGTAGACGCGGCGGGCGCGCACATTGGTCTCGAAGACATCCAGCCAGAAGCGGTGCGCGCAATAATGCTGAAAGACGCGGGACATCGCGTACTCCAGCACAACCCGACCGAGGCCGCGGTTGGGCGTGCGGACGGCGATGCGCTTGAGATGAATGGAATGATGCTCGGACCGGATTCCCTGCAGAATCGCAAAGGCTTCGACTGTGCCGTCTTCGCACGCAACGAAATATTCGGTGTCCGGATCGGCCAATGCGCGACGATGCTCGTCCGCTGTCCAGACGCCGATGTAGCTGCGAAATTCCGGGATCTGTTCGATGGCGACGATGTGCGGAATGTCGCTGGGTCCGGCTGTGCGGATCATCATGTGCGCAGGATAACCGAGCGTGGCAAGCGGCCGAGCGACTCGTTTCGCGCCGATGCTTCAAGAAGAGATACTGCAGGTCCTTCACTCCACCTTCGGTTCCATTCAGGATGACGCTTCAGAAGCGGCCGCGCACGCGATTCAGTTCCTGGCGATCGCGCCGCGACGGCTTGCCCTCGCGAATCAGGCCTTGCTGCATCGCAGCGCGGCGCTCCTCGGCGAGCTTCTGACGGAGTTCGCGGCTCTCGTCGGTCTCATGGTAGAGCGTCTGCGCGACCGATGCCGGACCGCGGATTTCGCTGAGAGCACGTATCTCCACCTGGAAGTCGCCTGCCTCCGTGCGTATGTGCAGGCGATCGCCGATGTGCACCTCGCGAGATGGTTTCGCCTCGTTTCCATTGGAGAGGATACGGCCGAGCTCACAGGCACGGACGGCGAGGGCGCGCGTCTTGAAGAAGCGCGCCGCCCAGAGCCACTTGTCGATACGGATGCCGCTGCGATCGCCAGCCATCTCACTATCTTCATATCAGACAGAGGGTGACTGCTGAAAACATCCACCCGGACTCCCGTCAGGATGGGGGCACCCGTTTAGAGGATTGCCTTCTCCAGAAACGCGTCGATGGCGGAGGCGATCTCATCCACGTGCGTCTCCAGCGCGAAGTGGCCGGCATCGAGCAGAGTCACCATGGCATTGGGATTGTCGCGACGGTAGGCCCCGGCGCCCTCTGGGGACATGAACCGGCCCGACTTGTTTTTTGGGGCCAGCTGGGTTCAGAGCGCGTTAGAACGCTGCAGGAACAATTCGATGTCCCGAATAGCAACGTCCCATTCGGAAATTCGGTTTCCCTCATCGGTGATCACAACTCGATCCTGAATGTACTGGCTCATCTTCGAAACGTCGAAGTCATGTGGAAGATCGCTGTACCAGGGAAGTTGATTCTGAAAGTGGGCCCACTCTCCATCGCGATGGACGCGCCAAATCTCCATGTTCGAAGAGGCTTTCGGATCATCGTAAGACACCACTAGGGCAACCTTCGAAGTCCCTTCGACAAGGGCCTTCAACTCATGTGTCCAATGAGACTCGTAATTCGACCTGTTCCACAAAGACAAGTTAGCCAAAAACCCCTCTGTCGATTTCCCGAGCAGCAACCTGCCCGGAGCAGCCGCGATGCTCGTGTCATCGTAGGGGTATTCCACTGGTTCGTCGGTGAACCCTATTGAAAACATGCCTTCACGGTCCAATCCGGTTGAGGTTCATGTCAGTGGTGAAAAGTCTATTAGCATTTTCTGTCCACCTCTTTGAACACCTCGCCGAGGCTACCTAATGATCGGTATTCGAAAACGTGAAATACCGGAGAAGACTGCAGGTCCTTCATTTCGTTCAGAATGACAGCGGGAAATAGAGGAGATGAAAGAGTTCGTGCAGCCTCGCGACTGCCGGCTGAGTCCAAACCAGTAGGCGGAGGTCGGGAGATGGACAGACGTGCTTTTGCGGCGATGCTGGGTGCGTTGGGCCTGGGCTCATTGCGGGCGCTGGGCGCTGCACGCGAGGGTGCTGTGAGCGGTGGGGGCGCCGGCGGCGCACACGATCCGGAGATTCTGCGGCTCTCGCGCAATGGCTGGATGCCGAACAATGAGCACCTGCCGGTGCTGCTCTACCGCGGCGTCATGCATGCACGACGCGACGATGCAGCGGCGCAGTTCGAGCAGATATTCGAGCGCAATGGGTGGCCTGCACAGTGGCGAAACGGCGTGTACGACTTTCACCACTACCATTCGACCGCACATGAGGTGCTCGGTTTCGCCGGAGGGTCGGCGCGTCTCATGCTGGGCGGGCCGAACGGCCACGAGGTTGTGGTCCGGGCCGGCGATATCGCCGTGTTGCCGACGGGGACAGGCCATTGCCGCCTGGAGCAAAGCACTGATTTTCTGGTGGTGGGCGCTTACCCGCGCGGGCAGAGCTGGGACATCTGCCGGAAGGCCTCGGATGCCACCGCGACCGCGAGGATGGCGACGTTGCCGTTCCCCGATGTCGATCCTCTAGTGGGCGCCGATGGGCCCTTGACGCGGCTGTGGCGGGGATAAATCAAGCAAGAGTATTGGATTCGCAGCAAGCTGTCGCTTACCAACGATTGCGGAATCCCACCCTGCGCGTTGCGCAGGATGGGGACCCGTCCGTGGTGATACGGCTCTTCGCGTCTACTCAGAAAGAAATAGTCAGGAAGAAATAGCGCTGGCCTGGGCTGACTTGGCGGATTGCTGGCCGGCCGGCTCCCTGATTGTTTCGCCGCCTTGAATCGGCAGATAGACGGTGAACTCGGTTCCCTGGGGGCTGGAGAGCAGCGCGATCTCGCCGCCGTGCTTCGATTCCACGATGCGGCGTGCGATGTCCAGTCCAAGACCGGTGCCGCTGCCGACCGGCTTGGTGGTGAAGAAGGGCTCGAAGATGTGCTTCTGGTCCTCTTCCGAGATGCCGGGGCCGCGGTCTGCAAAGCTGACGGCAATGCGGTCTCCGTCCCGCCGCGTGCTGATGCTGATTTCGCCGCCTTCCGGTGAGGCATCGATGGCGTTGTCGAGCAGGTTGGTCCACACCTGGTTTAGGCCAGGGGCCGCATTTTCGAGCGCCGGAAGGTCAGAGGTGAAGTGCTTGCGCAGCACGATGCCCTTGTGACGCAGCTTGTGGCCGAGAATGATCAGGGTGCTGTGCAGGCTCTCGTGCACGTTGGTCGAGGTGCCCACGCCCTTGCCTTCATAGGCGTACTTCTTGACTGCGACTACGAGGTCCGTGACGCGGGCGATGCTGGACTCGATGGTGGCGACAAGTTGGAAGTTCGAGATGACAGACTCAAGCCAGTTGAGGGTGTCGGAGAGGTCCTGCCCCTCAAATGCCTGCCGGGTGCATTCAAGGCGGTCGGCGTCCATGCCCATCTCGGCCAATCCCGGCGCGATGCGCCAGGCGTTTTCGACGCCCGCCTTGTCCAGCCACTCGGCCAGAGCCTCCTCGCGATCGGATTGTTCAAGCGAGCCCATCAGCACGCAGCAGTCGCGGCGCATAGCCTGCTGCTGCAAAGAGTTCATGCAGTCCAACTGCTCCTGGGTACGCGGCCTGCTGGTGAAGCGCAGGCCGATCTCCTGCATGCGGGCAAGGTTTTCTCGAAGCTGCGAAGCTGCCCTGAGTGCCGCCGCGCCAGGGTTGTTGAGCTCGTGCATCAGGCCCGCGGCGAGGGTGCCGAGCGACGCCAATTTCTCCCGGTGGACCGCGTTGATCTGATAGGACTCCAGCCGCCGTGCCATGTTGCCGAGGATGGCGGCGCGCACGCGCGGGCAGGAGAACATGAGCTGCCAGAACGCTTCCTCATCGAAGCGGACAATGCGCGATGTGGTGGTGGCGATCAGGTCAAACCCTGTCCGCGTGCCTTTGAGCAGGCCCATCTCTCCGAAGGCCTCGCCCGCACCCAGCGTCATACTCCGGGGCGGGTCGCCTTCCCTGTCGAATTTGCGGATCTCCACCTCTCCGTCAAGCAGGACGTAAAACGCGTCACAGAGTGAGCCGGGCGGCACAATATCGGTGCCAGGCGCTGTCTCGATCAGTTCCACGGTTCCGAGACAAGCGAGATTCTCTTCTGTCATCTCGGCAAAGACGGGCACCTTTAGGAGATCTGCGTAAAGACTCGCAGAAGGAACACGCTGGATACGAAGGCTGGCTTGATCACTGCTCATCGGTTAGAAGTTGTCTCTGTTCCCTTTCCCTGCAAAAAATTGCTAGCGGGCCGCCATGTACTGATGAATGAACTGTACCGCGATCGATCCCTCGCCAACGGCGGAGGCCGCGCGCTTGACCGAACCGTGACGGACGTCGCCGGCGACAAAGATGCCGGGCACGCTCGATTCCAACAGATACGGGTCGCGCTGCAACTGCCACTGACGTGAGAACTGCGTACATCGTTTGAGGTCGTTTCCGCTGAACACGAACCCTCTCTCATCTTTCAACACACTCGGAGGAAGCCAATCGGTCTTCGGCTCCGCACCGATGAAGATGAACAGCCCCGTCGCGTGTACGGTCTGCTCTCCGTCCGGACGCTCGATTCGCAACTGCTGCAGTCGCGTGTCGCCGATTGCTTCGACAACTCTCGAACCTGTCCAGACCTCAATATTGGATTCACGAGCGACCTCATCGATCAAATATTTCGACATACTGCTTTCGAGGGATGCGGCGCGCACCAACATGACTACCCGGCGGGCATATTGGCTGAAAGCGAGTGCCGCCTGCCCGGCGGAATTGGCGCCGCCGACGATGAAGACCTCCTCGCCCTTGCAGGCGCGGGCCTCGGTCAAGGCTGCGCCGTAGTAGATGCCGGCTCCGGTAAGCCGTTCCACACCAGTAACATCCAGCCGGCGCCAGGCAACCCCGGTGGCAATCAGGCAGGTCTGCGCGGAGATTTCCTTGCCGTCCCCGAGGCAGACGAAGTGGTACCCCTGGTCGGTGCGAAGCGACGCGGCCCGGCCGGCCAGAAACTCGACATTGAAGCTCACCGCCTGCTGGAAGGCGCGCTCGGCCAGCAGCGCGCCGCTGACCCCCTGCGGAAAGCCCAGATAGTTTCTGATCATCGAGCTGGTACCGGCCTGTCCACCGGGAGCCTCCTGCTCGATGAGCAGGGTGCGGAGACCTTCGCTCGCCCCGTAGACGCCGGCTGCGAGGCCGGCGAGGCCAGCTCCCATCACGACCAGGTCGTACACATCGCTGGAGGGCTGCGTACGCATACCGATGCGCTGGGCAATCTGGATCGGCTCCGGATGCTCCAGGTACGTACCGTCCTGAAAGAAGAGCACTGGCAACTTCGCATCTTTCAGGTTGTTCTGCTCCAGCAACTGCTGCGCTTCCGGTGAGTTCTCGACGTCCAGCCAGACATAAGGAACGCGATTGCCGGTCAAAAACTGGCGGACCTCGTGATCGCGCAGTGCATAGCGCGCGCCGACCACGCGAAGTCCTTCGAAGGGCGGCTTGTGGGTCTCCCGCCAGGTCTCGATCAGGTCGTCAATGACCGGATAGAGCTTCTCCTCCGGCGGATCCCAGGGCTTGGTGAGGTAGTAATGAATGCGAGCCGCGTTGATAGCTCGGATCGCGGCTTCGGTGTCGGAATAGGCCGTAAGCAGCGCGCGCTGGGCGTCCGGGAAGATCTCGATCGAGCGCTCCAGCAGCTCGGTACCGTTCATGCCCGGCATGCGTTGATCGGAGAGGAAGAGCGCCACGGATTCCGAGCGCTGCTTCAATTGTCTGGCCAGGTCGAGCGCGCCCGGTCCAGAGCTGGCGCGCAGGATGCGGTAGCTGGCGGCGTAACGGCGGCGCAGATCCTGCACCACCGCTTCCAACACACTGACATCGTCATCAATTGCGAGAATGACTGGCTTGCTCATCGACTCCTCAAACGTTCTGCCCTCCATGCGAGGAGGCGAAACAGGACTGCATCTCAGAAGTGCATCTTTAGTGTAGTGCTTTGACGGCAGACGTTGCAGCGCGGCTGCGATGGCCGTTGTAGGACGAGGCGCATTGCAAAAGGATGCGCGTCACTGGTGTTGAAAACACGCAGGATGGGATGGATGTCAAAGCCATTTTGTAGCGCCAGCCACACTCCCGTAACACTATCGTGGGGTTGTCGCT
>JAUTWX010000117.1 GCA_030838385.1 Acidobacteriaceae bacterium | reverse complement strand
GACCGGCCGCCGTGAGGTCTGCATCTGTCAGTTGGGGGAGGATGTCGAGTTCGATGTCCTGAGCCAACAGCGCGTCCGCATAGCGGCCCAGTCCCCGCGCCTCAAGCCACTCGCGAAGTTGTGCCATATTGGCCCTCGCTGGGTTCGGACGTCCGCTCGTCAGGATACTCGCATACCCTGTTTTAACCAGCAATTATTGGCGAACTTCACTCTTCAAGGCATGGAAACATTTCGTCTATGTATGCTGAAACTCGACGCAATGTCGGCTCAGGGGTCAATAGCGGCAATGCCCAGGCTGACCAGATAATCTCCGGATTGCCGCCGACAGCAGACATTCGAAGGCGGCGCTCGCCGCACCTGGAACCATGCGGTGTCCTGCCGCCCTGCAACTCGCCGACATTGCACTCGTGGTACCGAGACCGACGTACCCCCTGGGGCGCGGCTTCCGCTGGCGCAAGTTGCTGGAGACCGGGGTCTACGGCACCGTTGAGGAGATCGCTGAGGCGGAAAAGACCAACTCGTCTTACGTAGGTCGCCTGCTGCGGTTGACACTACTGGCGCCGGAGATCGTCGAGGCGATCCTGGATGGCCGTCAGCCGACGGACATGTGAGGACCCCAAGCAATGGCCGTACAAAATTGAAGACGCGCTCGACGAACTTGCTAAGGCGGTGGAGACGCGTGGAGATCCACGCCTATCGGAACTTAGGCGTCGCCGTGAACGATAGCACGGCTGACCACACCATAGCGCTGTTCAGCTCAGCCATGCTGTCTAGTCGGACAGGAAAGGCGAGAGTTGTTCCGAGTACAGCCCACAAAAGGTCGAGAGTCGTGCGCGGATGCTGCCGGGCAGGGTAATAGTCAGTGCCGTCTTTTGCCAATGTCATGCGCAACGTGGGAACGCGAACAGGAACGAGGCGCGGCAAGATCAGCTCTACGACCTCCGCCATGAGGTCGCCGCTCGCCAAGGCGAAATTCGTCAGCTTTGCCGAAATCGGCGGGGTGCGGAGCGCACGCTGTTTGGGCCAGACATTCCTTAAGAAGGGAATAATGCGCCCTCGGAATTTGCCCCCTTCGGCTTCGAGCAGTTGCTCTAGATGCCAAATGAACTGACCCCGCAGTTGATCATCCGCATGAATCAAGACTTCACGAAGCTCGTCATCCGATAATGCTCCCTCGGCATTCTGTGATTCTGCCCCAAAAAGCCAAGCGCTGAGGAGAAACGCCGCGATGACATTGCCGTGGGCATGGCGAGATTGGGGGTGGCGTGCTCTCGCTGTTAGCCCCGACCTCAGCCGTTTGAATAGCGCGCCATGGGGGTTTCGGGCTGCCCATAGGACGCCATCCCAGAAAGCTTCTCCGTCATCGCCGTCAACTGAGGTACTCCCCGCGCGTTGGACAGGTTTGGCGGTAGTTTAAGCTACAGTTTGGGCCTGCCGACCGGGTTTCACCTTACGCTCGTTACGCTGCCAGGGCTGTCGGGTGAAGGTCCGGGCGTAAGCCCGGGCCGCAAGCCGACAGCCGTCCTCGATATACCCTGACGGGCGTCTCGCCGTCATGCGCGGCATGAGGGCGCCGGTGATTGTAGAAGACCATCCAGTCGCCGATCCCCTGACGAGCCTCCCGCCCGCCCGAGAAGGCGTGCAGATAAACGCACTCGTACTTCAACGAGCGCCACAGCCGCTCGATGAAGATGTTGTCGAGGAACCGACCGCGTCCATCCATCGAGATGCGTACTCCGGCCTCAGCCAGCCGCTGCGTCCACGCCCACGACGTGAACTGGCTACCCTGGTCGGTGTTGAAGATCTCCGGCTGGCCATGGCGGTCCAACGCCTCATCCAGCGCATCGACGCAGAACTGCACGTCCATGGTGTTCGACAGACGCCATGCCAGAACCTTGCGGCTCCACCAGTCCATGATCGCCACCAGATACAGGAAGCCCTTTGCCAGCGGGATATAGGTGATGTCGGCGCACCACACCTGGTTGGGCCGGTCGATGCGGACGCCGCGCAGCAGATACGGATAAAGCTTGTGCCCCTTGGCGGGAATGCTGGTTCGCGGTTGCCGGTAGATCGGCATTAACCCCATCAGCCGCATCAGGCGGCGAACCCGCTTGATGTTTACCCGATGTCCTGCGGTCCGCAGGTGCCACGTCATCTGCTGCGCACCGTAGAACGGCGTCTCCAGGAACTGACGGTCAATCTCTGCCATCAGCCCGAGGTTCTCCACGCTCTCGCCTCGCGGCACATGATAAAACGTCGAACGGCCGATCGACGCCAGCCGGCACTGCTGCACGATCGACAGCGTGGGATGGTCGGGCTCGATCATCGCTTTGCGCTCCTGCCGGGGAGCAGACGCAGCCCTCGTTCCAAAAAATCCCGTTCCACCGTCAACTCGCCGATCTTGGCATGCAGCTCCTTGACCTGAGCGGCGTCCACCTCCGGCTCCGCGTGGCTGCGGCCACGCTGGAAGATGTCCGTCGCCCCTTCGAGCAACGCCTTCTTCCATTGATGCACCATCGTCGGGTGGACGCCAAAACGGCTCGCCAGCTCCGCAACCGTCTGCTCGCCCTTCAGGGCCTCCAGCGCAACCCGTGCCTTGAACTCGGGCCTGTGCTGCTTGCGCTTCGTCATCGCCAATCTCCTCTCCTCGAAGATCAGCAGACACCCACTCCGTAGCTTACGTCACTGTCCGATTTATGGGGAGTACCTCAGGGGAAGAGAAGGAGCCGGCAGCGATTCCGGCACTTTATTCAATCTACCTTGGCATCGGCTCCGGCGCGTTCTTGCTGTGCGATTTGGAGCATCGACTAGGAATTGCCGCTTCTTCTTCGATTATTCGCCAGCGGGAGGTCTTTCCTGAATGGCC
>JAUTWX010000095.1 GCA_030838385.1 Acidobacteriaceae bacterium | reverse complement strand
GGCGTGCCTCGCCGCGCGGCGCGATAGCCTGATCGGAGAGCTGCACGTGGTAATGGCCGTAGGCACCCTGAATGTCGGCGTGCTCAAGAAAAGTAGTAGCGGGAAGCACGATGTCGGCGTAGTCGGCGGTGTCGGTCCAGAACTGCTCGTGGACGACGGTGAAGAGATCGGGGCGCGCCATGCCGCGCAGGACGGTGTTCTGGTTGGGCGCGATGGCCGCTGGGTTCGAGTTGTAGACGAACAGCGCTTGCACTGGTGGATCGTTCAGATCTGTGAGCGCGTGACCGAGGCGGGACATGTTGACCACGCGCGCGGCGCGTCCGAGCGGGCTGGCATACATGAGGTCGGGCCGCTCGAGAGTTTGCGTGTTGAAGCGAAAGGCGCCGCTGGTAGAAAGCTGCAGGCCGCCTCCGAGATGCTTCCATGCGCCGGTGAGCAGCGGCAGCATAGAGACGGCGCGCGCCGCGGTGCCGCCGTTCTCGCTGCGCTGGATGCCGTAGTTGAGGCGAATGGCCGCAGGCTGTGTGATGGCGTACTCGCGGGCCAGCGCGCGGACTTCGTCGGCGGTCATGCCTGTCCATGCGGCGACGCGCTCTGGAGTGTACTCCCTGGCGCGTGCTTCGAGTTCCTTTGCGCCGATGGTGTACTGATCGATGTAGGCGCGGTCTTCGAGTCCCTCGGCGAAGATGATGTGCATCATGCCGAGCGCGAGCGCGGCGTCGGTGCCGGGGTGAATGGCGATGTGCCAGTCGGCCAGCTTCGCGGTGCGCGTCTGGTAGGGATCGATGACGACGAGTCGGGCGCCGTTGCGGCGTGCTTCTTCGATCTGCGGCCAGAGATGGACGCTGTTGCCGTGGATGTTTGCGCCCCAGGCGATGATCAGCCGCGCGCGATGGAACTGCTCGGTATCGGTGCCGAGCTTGCGGCCGTAGACGGAGAGGATGGCGTCGCCGCCGGCGGTGGCGCAAATGGTGCGATCGAGCTGCGAGGCGCCGAGCCGATGGAAAAAGCGGCGGTCCATGGAACCGTAGCCGAGCACGCCGATGGTCCCGGCGTAGGAGTATGGCAGAACGGATTCGGGCCCATATTGTTTGGCGATCGCGGCCAGCCGTTGCGCGATGCTATCCAGCGCCTCATCCCAGGAGATGCGCTCGAAGCTTTCCGCCTCCCGACCGGCCGGCAGCGGACCTTTTGCGATACCGGCGCGACGGCGCATGGGATAGAGCAGCCGGTCCGGCGAGTAGACGCGATCAAGATAGCGCGCCACTTTGGCGCAGAGGAATCCGCGCGTCACCGGGTGGGCGGGGTCGCCGGCGATCTTCTGCGCACGGCCCTCGGCATCCACGCTCACCAGCACGGCGCAGGAGTCCGGGCAGTCATGGGAGCAGACCGTGTGGACCACGCGCATTGACGATTCCGTTTGCGGCGGGGACATCACACAATTGTATGCAGGCAGGAGTGGTAAGGTGCGGAAAAAGCGCAGCTTGGGACGGGCGGCCGGCCACGCGGGTGCAAAGTTTTTGGCAACCCGTGGCGTCTGCGATGATCTAAGGAAGCGAATACAGGAAACGAACACCAAGAAACGAATACTTAGTTCTGGAGAGCCTCGAAGCGGGTGAGTCGACGAATTGCAATCGGGATCGTGTGCGCCGCTGTGGCCTGCGGCGGATCGCGGCTGCACGCGCAGGCAGCCAATGCTCCAAATGCTCCGGCTTCCTCCAGTTCCTCGGATGCGGCGAGTGCGGCAGGATCCGGCGCGAGCGCAACTGATTCCAGCGCGGGAAGCGCAACCGGTTCAGGCACCGCGAGTGGCTCAGCGGCGTCGTCCTCCGCGAGTATGACTGCCACTTTGAGCACTTCGACTAGTCAATCGTTGATGAATCCCAGCTCGGCGCAGAATCCTTACTACGGCAGTGTGACCATGGGCACCGCGTCGCCGGAAACGCTGCAGCTCTCGCTCGATGACGCGATCCAGCGCGGCATCCAGGCGAATCTTGCAATTACCCAGGCACGCATCCAGCAGCAGCAATCGGACGCGCAACGGCTGGAGTCGCTCAATTCCCTGCTTCCGTCGCTCACGGCCGAGGCCTCGACCGGCGAACACCAGTACAACCTGGCGACCTTTGGCTTCAATGCCGGGATCCTCTCGCAGATCGCACCGCTGTTTCCCGGGGTGAACTTCGCGAACTTCAACACCATCGTGAAGGTAGACGTAACGACGGCCGATGCCGCGCTGAACTGGACCGCACTGGATCTGGCCGCGTATACACGGTATCGCTCGGCGAAGGAGAGCCTGAGGGCTGCCTACTACAACACGCAATCGTCCCGCGGGCTGGTGGTGCTGAACGTCGGCAACCAGTATTTGCAGACGCTGGCCGATCAATCGCAGATTGACAGCGCGGAGATGCTGCTGCGCGCGGATGACGTTCTGCTGAAGCAGGCGGCGGCAGAGCACGAAGCCGGCACAGCGGCGCGGCTGGATGAGCTGCGGGCGCGGGTGCAATACCAGACGCAGCAGCAGAAGGTGATTGCCGCGCAAAACGCGTTCGAGAAAGACAAGATTCTGCTGAAGCGCGAGATCGGGGTGCCAGTGGAGCAGGCGATTCAACTGACCGATACGTCGCCATACGCGGACCTCGAGCAGATGTCGATCGAGGACGCACGCCATCTCGCGTACCAAAGCCGGCAGGATTATGAGGGCATGCAGCGGCAGGTGCGCGCGGCGCAGCTTTCGCGCTCCGCGGCGCGATACGAGCGGCTGCCCACCCTGACGGCGAGTGGCAATTACGGTGTTACCGGATTGACGCACGGTCTCTATCACGGCACGTTCGTCGCGATGGGCGAGCTGCAACTGCCGCTCTTCAAAGAAGCGCAGTTCCGCGGCGATGCTGATGTGGCCCAGGCACAGCAGAGCGACACGATGAATCGGCTGGGGGACCTGAAACAGCAGATCGATCAGCAGCTTCGCGACAGCATGCTAGATCTGAACTCGTCCCAGGCGCTGGTGCGCGTCTCGCAACAGAATGTGGACCTGGCGACGCGCGTGCTCTCCGATGCGAACGATCGCTTTGCTGCCGGTGTGGATGACAATCTACCGGTAGTGCAAGCCCAGGCTACGCTGTCGCAGGCACAATCGCAGCTCATCTCTGACACGCTTACTTACAATCAGTCGAAGTTGGGACTGGCGCGCAACCTGGGCATTGTGGACACGCAGTACAAGACCTATCTGCACGGCAAGTAAACACTAAACAGGAACGGCATCTCTCCACCCGCTGCGCGCGACCACGATCGACACCACATCGATGATGGCGACCATGGCGGCGCACGCCGTCCATCCACCGAGCTTCCACACCAGGCTGGGTGCGACACCGGCCACTGTTCCGCCGATGTAATAGCACGCAACGTACATTCCCACCGCGGAGGCACGCGAGGCCTCCGGAGCGGCTTCGCGAAGAAAACTGGTGGCGCAGCTTTGCGAGATGAAGACGCCCGTGCAGCACAGGGCGAGGCCCACCACAACGACAGGCAGCGAATGCGCCAGCGTGAGCAGCACGCCCAGCAGCGAAAGCAGGATGGAGCCGGTGATGCCTGCGCGCAGGCCCACGCGCGGCAACAGCGCTCCGGCGAGTGGCGTGGCGACCAGGCCGACGAGATACACGACGAAGAGCAGGCTGAGTTTAGCCGTGGAGAGCGAGAAGGGCGCCGCCGCAAGATAGAAGGTGATGTAAGTGAAGACGCCCACCAGTGAAAACAACACGTTGAAGCCCACGAGATACGTAGTGAGCAGGCGCGGATTGCGCAGGTGGCCGAGCATGGGCGTGAAGATCTGGCGGAATGGCGGACGAACGTCTGCGTGGTGCGAAGACGGCCGGTCGGGGAGCAGCCACGCCACCAGTGCGGCGCCGCTTAGAGAGATCAGGCCGAGCAACATGAATGATGGTCGCCAGCCGACGTGGTCTGCCATGACGCCGGTGACCGCGCGGCCGGAGAAGCCACCGAGCGCAGTGCCGCTGACATAGATGCTCATGACAGGGGCGACCGCTGTGGGAGGCCACGCCTCTGTAATGTAGGCGATGGTAGTGGCGAAGACACCGGGCGTGATGAGTCCCTGCAGCAGGCGCCAGAAGACCAGCCAGCCAAGCGAGGTGGCAGTGGCCGCGGCGCAGGTGGGCACGGCGAGCAACAGAATCGAGATGAGGATCACCCGCTTGCGATTCATGCGCTCGGTAAAAGTGCCGAGCAGCGGCGCAGCAATGGCGACGCCGAGCGTGGAGGCGCTGACCGTCCACCCGACAGCCGATTTTGAGGCGTGGAAGAGCGTCTCGAACAAAGGCAGAAGCGGCTGTGTCGCATAGAGAGTGAGGAAGGCGACGAGGCCGCAGACAAACACGCCGACCACGCCGGCCAGCGGATGCAAGGGGTGCAATGGCCGGGGTGCGGCGACAGGAAGCGCGGCAGAGGCGAACGACGCACCTTCGCCGAGCGGCAGCCGGGGGGCGGCTGACTCGTGCACGCGATCTGAAGAGATGTCATCCGAATTGGACATGGCGGGTGAGATTCAAGAGTAATCGAGCGCGCATACCGCTCTGCTGCGACAATAGGACGATCCCGCACGAAATGAGAGCATGACCGACCGAAAGAAAGAGGAGCCTGGCAGTCGCGGCGCGGTCGCGTTTGCGTATCGGGATTTCCGGCTCTACCAGATGGCCCGCGCCCTGGTGATCATGGGCGCGGAGGCGCAGTCCGTGGCGGTGGCATGGCAGGTCTACCTCATCACGCATCGCGCCATCGATCTTGGCTACACCGGACTGGCGCTCTTTCTTCCAGGGCTGATCTTCATGCTGCCGGCCGGTCACGCCGCGGACCGGTTCGATCGCCGTGTTGTGATCCTGGTCTGCTACTCACTGCAGTTCGTCTGCACGCTGACACTCTTCTTCTTCGCGTTCGAGGGAATCCATCGCATCCTGCCTATCTATGTGGTGTTGTTCTTCATCGGCACGGGCCGTGCTTTCAGCGGGCCCGCGAGCTCGGCGCTGGTGCCTCACCTCGTTCCGACAGAGCATTTTGTGAATGCGGTCACGTGGGGCGCGACGGTGTTCCAGATGGCGAACATCGCCGGTCCGGCGGTCGGCGGAATACTGTTCACCCTGCCGCTGGCGCACTGGGGGGCAACGCATCTTGCCGGAGCGCCGGTGGTCTTTCTTTTCACGCTGTGCACCATCATCGGCTTTTTGACGTTGATCGGCATGCTTGCGGTGCGGCCGGGGCGCATGGAGCATCGCGCGACGACCTTCGACCTGCTGCTGGAAGGCCTGCGCTATGTGTGGGGAGCGAAGCTGCTGCTGGGATCCGTCACCCTGGATCTGTTCGTTGTGCTGCTGGGCGGCGCGGTTGCGCTGATGCCGATCTTCGCGGAGAACATACTGCACACCGGAGCGCGCGGCCTGGGAGTGCTGCGGGCCGCGCCGGCGCTGGGCGCACTCTCCGTCTCGATCCTGCTTTCGTTCCGGCCCATCCGCCGTCGTGCCGGCCGCATGATGTTCTTCTGCGTCGCCATCTTCGGCATGGCTACGATCACCTTCGGGTTGTCGCGCAGCCTGTGGCTGTCGCTTCCGGCACTGGTGATTCTGGGAGCGGCGGATATGGTGAGTGTGGTGATCCGTTCTTCCCTGCTGCAACTAGCGACGCCGCCCTCCATGCGTGGTCGGGTCAGCGCGGTCAACTCTCTGTTCGTGGGTGCATCGAACGAACTGGGCGAATACGAGAGTGGCGTGACCGCGCAGTGGATGGGGCCGGTGCGTGCCGTGATCGTGGGCGGCATCGGTTCGCTGATGGTGACAGGCCTGTGGACGGTGTTCTTCCCGGCACTGCGTAACGCAGATGCGTTGACCGTCGAGTCGCTGATGCAGCCGGAGGAGCAGTTGGAACAACCGTCGATTTAGATCCGAGGGAAGTGTTCGATGAAGAATTGGCAGATCATTGGCGCGATCACGCTGTTAGTTTTGGCGATTGCAGCCTGGCGCATCATTTCTTATGAGCGCGAACGCAAGGCACCCGGCATCGCGGTGAATAAGCCTGCACAGCGGCAGCTCAGCGATGACCAGATGGTGTTCGTGCGGCCCATGCTCATCGACAGTATGAAATCGGCACACGTGTTGAATGGCAAGTCTGTCTGGATGAAGACGGGCTATACCGTCATCTATTACCCGTATCGCACCGGCCGCATCGACTTTCCGCATGAAGCGGGCTGGCTGCCGCCTGCACAGGAGTTGCAGGTGAAGGACTTTGTGGAAGCCACTACGCCGCAGGACTGGGTCAGCAGCATTCCGCGCGGGCCGAGGAATGCGTTCGTGGTGTTCACGCAGCCGGACCGCAAGGGCGAGTTTGCCGCTCCGGTGGCCTCGCTGGATGGCGCAAAGTCGAACTGGGCCTGCGATGACATCTTCTTCTATCAGGATCCGAAGACGCTCTACCATTGGCCGGCGGATCTGTGGCCGGCAGTCGCGCAGCATACTGCAAAACAGGGCATGAGCGAGTTCCAGGCGACTATGGCGCTCGGCAACATTCAGCAGTCCGATTCAAAGGACTTCGGCAACCGCACAGTGAAGTACACCACGGTGGACCAGGGGCAGACGCATCACTTCAGCGTGACCTTTTCCGGCGACAAGGCAACGTCGGTGACCTCCGACTAGACGCTCGCCTGCTCTTCCAACTGCTGCACCAAGTCTTCCCACTCGGCTGAAAGCGTGGTGTGTTCGCTGCGCAGGCCTTCCAGCGCCGCGCTCTGGCGCTGCGTCTCTTCTGCGTTCACGAAATTGCCGAGCGCCTGCTCGGTTTCTGCAATCGCTGTCTCCACGCGCGGGATTTCCGCTTCTACCAACTTGAGGCGGTCCTGCATCTGCTTTCGCTTGATCGGATTTACCCGGCGCGCGCGGCCGTTGGCCTCCGCCACTTCGACGGCGGGCTGCGCCGCTGCTGCTGCGGCTACCACAGGATCCGGCACGCCTGCCTTGCGCCGCACGTAGTCCTCATAGTTGCCGGGATAGACGTGCACCGTGCCGCCTTCCACCTCGAAGACGCGTGTGCCCAGCGCGTCGAGGAAGTAGCGATCGTGGGAGACGAAGATGACAGTGCCGCTGAAATTGCGGATCGCCTCCAGCAGGACTTCTTTGGCACGTAGATCGAGATGGTTGGTGGGCTCGTCCAGCAGCAGGAAATTGGCCGGACTGACGAGAATGCGCGCCAGCGCGTAGCGGTTGCGCTCGCCGCCAGAGAGCACACCGAGGGACTTGAATGCGTCGTCGCCGGAGAAGAGGAAGCAGCCCAGCAGCCCTCGCAGGTCGGCCTGGGGAACGCGCGGTGCGATGCTGCTGATGTCGTCCAGCATGCTTGCGTTGGGGTCGAGCACCTTGTACTGGTCCTGCGCGAAATATTCAGCCGTAACGTTGTGGCCGAGTTTGAGCGTTCCGCTGGACGGGCCTTCGCTGCCGGAGAGCATACGGATCAGGGTGGATTTGCCTGCACCGTTCACACCCACCAGCGCAATGCGGTCGCCGCGATCGATGGTGAAGTTCACGCCTTGCAGGACCTGCTTGGAACCGTAGTTCTTCGCGAGGTCGCGGACCTCGACGACGGTGCGGCCGGAGGCAGGGGGTTGCGGGAAGGTGAAGTGAATCACCGGCTCTTCCTGCGGCAGTTCGATGCGCTCGATCTTATCCAGCTCCTTGATGCGGCTCTGGACCTGCTTCGCCTTCGTGGCCTGATAGCGAAAGCGATTGATGAAGGTCTCTAAATGCTCGATGTGCTCGCGCTGGTTGCGATATGCGGATTCGAGCTGCGCGCGACGCTCCTGCTTCTGCTCCAGATAGCGCTCGTAGTTGCCGTGATAGACGTGGAGCGCTTTGTTCCATATCTCGATGATTTTGGTAACGGTGACGTCGAGGAAGTAGCGGTCGTGTGAGATGAGGATGTAGCCGTTGGGATAGCCGTGCAGGTAGTCTTCAAGCCAGTTGCGCGTCTCGAGGTCGAGATGGTTGGTTGGCTCGTCGAGCAGCAGCAGGCTTGGTTTTGCCAGCAGCAGCTTGGCGAGCGCGATGCGCATCTGCCACCCGCCGGAGAACTCCTGCGTCTGGCGCGACCAGTCTGTCTTGCTGAAGCCCAGGCCATCGAGGACTGCGCCGACCTGGGCATCCAATGCATAACCGCTATGGGCACGAAAACGCGATTCTAAATTGGAAAACCGCTCGGCGGCCGCGGCATACGCATTGGAGGCGGGGTCGAGCTCCGCCAGGCTAGTGGAGAGCGCCTCCAGCTCCTGCTCGATGGAACGGATCTCGTCGAAGACGGAGAGGCATTCCTCGAAGACACTGCGGCCGGAGAGCGCAAGCCCGTCCTGCGGCAGGTAGCCAATCGTAGCGCCGCGAGCACGATCGAGGGTGCCGTAGTCCAGCGACTCCATGCCGGCGAGCGTCTTCAGGAGGGTTGATTTTCCCGTGCCGTTGGCACCGACCAATGCGGTGCGCTCACCCGGCGTGATGAGCCAGTTTGCGCCTTCAAAGAGAATTCGCGGTCCAAAGCGCCTTCCGGCGGAGGTGAGTTGCAGCATGCAGAGAGAGTCCCTGCTGCTATTTTCTCATTTCGCGGCGGGACTCGCGGATACCTTCGCCTTGGGTGCCGCGCGTTTCCGCGAAGCCACCAATGCATGCCAGTCAGCCTCTGTCTGGTCGGCGTACGCTTCCGCGAATGCGCCAAGTGCGTGGTCGAACTTGTCTTGCTTGCTGCCCGCACCCAGATATCCAGTGATGAGGTGGACATCGCCGGAGCGCGCATGACCACGTGCCAGCAGCTCGCCACAGACGGCGGCATATTCCGCGAGGCCGGCACCCTGCAACGCTTCGAGATCGACAGAGGCCTTGTGGTCGTTGAGCTGACGGACGAGGTAATCGCGATTGGCAATGGTGGTCCAGCCAAGAAATGGATCGGACTGCCACTGCATGGCGCGCTGGCCTTCGGCAACACGCTGGCCCTGATGCGTTGCTGCGCGAGCTGCGCCGTGGGCGGCAAGATAGGGTGCATACGCGGAGCCGGGCTCTTCTTTTATCTGCAGGAAGAGCGGATCGTTCGCGCCGTTGCCTTCGAGGTAGACGAGGTAATCGCGCAAACCCACGCTGCCTGTGCCCACCACCTTGAACACGACGTCCACGGGTACGTACTGGTCGAGGAAGTGGCGGCGCTCGGGCAGAAGGCTATTGCGGTAGGCGGCAAAGCTGGCGAGCACAGCACGTGCCTGTGCCAGCGGCAGCCGGGTGAGCAGCGGCGGCTCATCCTTGAAGCGCCGGCGCGCATATCCTGACTTGTCTGGGTTGATCTCCTTTGGCTTGCTCTCCTCGGTGAAGCGGCCGAGCGTGCCGAGCGGAGTTTCGCGTTCTGCCTTGCGCAGCGCCTCGGATACGGGCGTCACCCGCTCCAGCCGGTGCACCTGGTAGCGCGCAAGCTCCATCACAGGAGTACGCGCGAGGCTGGCGGCAAGCCGGCGGTAGCTCTGGGCAAGGATGAAGACGGCTTCCCCGCACGCAGAGGACTTGTGGCCATTCTCGCGCCCCGCGAGCACCAGGCTGGTGGCCATGCGCTTTAGATCCCACTCGAAGGGCGCGGCGCAGGTCTCGTCGAAGTCGTTGATGTCGAAGACGAGACGACCATCCGGCGCGGCATATGCACCCAGGTTGCGTACGTGAGCGTCACCGCATATCTGCGAGAGGATGCCGGTGTTCGGCAAGGTGGCGAGGTCCGCAGCCATGACTGGCACAGCGCCGCGGAAGAAGCCGAAGGGCGAGGCGAGCATGCGCTCATACTTCAGCGCGACCAGCGACGCGATGCGGCCTCGCATGGAGCGGGCGATGGTGGTGACCGGCGAGAGCCGATGCGCGGCAGGACGCCACTGCGCGTGCTCCTGACGGCGCAATTGTTTGCGGCGCGAGTGGCCCAGCGCGTTCCGCTCCGCGGGCGAGATAGCGGCTGCCATACCTAGCTGACGATACATGCTGAGGCGTGCGCCAGAAAAGGTGCGGATTCGTGTCGGGAGTCAGAACCGCAGCAGTCGCATTGGTTGAGCGGCACTTCGCGCAGATATGGAACGGACGATACCGGCAGATGCCTCACTCCTCCTTCATTTACGTACAGGATGATGACTTTGTGCACTCGCGATTCACGCCACCAGCTTCCGCCGCCAGGATCAGGAGGCCTGGGCGATCTGACGCATGACGGCGTCGCGTTCCGCTTCCGGCAACAGGGGCATTGCCCCTGCACGGGACGCCACCCAGGCGCCCCAGCGGTTACCGGCGACATTGAGCTGCGACAACGGTGCGCCGCGCAAATAATAATGCGTAAGCGCCGCGGTAAACGCATCGCCGGCGCCGACCGCATCGACCACCTTCGCCGGGTAGCCGGCATGGCGATCGACCTCATTGCGCGTGACCAGCAAACTTCCCTGCGCGCCCAGCGTGATGGCGACAAGCCGCACCGGAAACTCGTCGATGATCTGGCGTGCGCCGTTGAGCAGGAAATCGGGCGTTGTGCCCGCTGCATCCGGAAACTCCAGGAGGGAAAGCACCTGCGGCATTTCGTCAGCATTTAACTTAAAGATGGTGGCAAGTTCGAGCGAGCGCTCGACAATCTCCGGGCTGAAGAACGGCGTGCGCAGATTTACGTCGAAGATGCGGACGCACTCCGGGCGCGTCTCGTGCAGGAAGCTCTCGATGGTGCGGCGTGAGGCCGGCGAGCGCTGGGCTAACGTCCCGAAGCACACGGCATCGGCCTGCTCTGCGAGAGTGACCCAATGCGGGGTGAATTCCAGAAAGTCCCATGCTACGGGCTCGTGAATGGTGTAACGCGGCTCGCCCTGGTCCAGCGCGACAGTCACGGTGCCGGTGACACGATTGAAATCTTCCTGGACGTACCCCGTGTCAAGCGGCGTGCTTTTGAGGTAGGTCATGGCCTCGCGGCCGAGCGGGTCGGTGCCGATGCGGGTAGCAATGGCGCCGTTGTTGCCCAGGCGCGCCGCCATGACGGCGAAGTTCGAGACCGCTCCGCCAAGCTGCGGCCCATGGGGCAGCAGGTCCCACAGCAACTCGCCGAGCCCCACGATGGTCTTACGGTCGCTCATGCAGACCTCGGCATACGTGCGCGCGATGAGGATCGCCGGACTGGATCGCTGCGTTGGGCCGCCGCACTGGGCCACCACGCTGCGCACGCGCGACAACAAGACTGCAACCAAGTCTCAAATGAAAGGCGCCGATGCATTCGCGTCTCCTGGAACGACTGACGATCGTAAACCATGGATTGCCCGGACGTGCCCCGAGCCTATCACGCGTCCCGCCGGAAGCACGAGGGGTGCGAATGCCGCGTGGGCACGGCCATGTGTTAGGCTTCGATGCCGGACGGCTTCGCTGCGGTGCGGCGATGGCCTCAGGAGAGTTATGAACCCGAAGAGAACGTTTCCGGCGGCATTGCTGGTCCTGAGCATGGCGGCCGCGAGCCATGCGACGACCGCAGCAGACAAGGCTGCGGGTGATAAGGCCAGGAGCAAAACGGCTGCCGCAGAGACGCGCGACGTCTGGTGGAAGCACGCGGTGATCTACGAGATCTACCCGCGCAGCTTTCAGGATGCAAACGGCGATGGCATCGGCGACCTGAACGGCATCACCAGCAGGATCGATTACCTGAAGGAGCTGGGCGTAAACGCCATCTGGCTGACGCCGATCTATCCCTCACCACAGGTCGACTTCGGCTACGACATCTCGAATTACGTCGGCATAGATCCGGCATACGGGACGATGGCCGACTTCGACCGGCTGGTGGCTGAGGCGAAGAAGCGAGACATCCGCGTCATTATGGATATGGTGATGAACCACACTTCGGACAAGCATCCGTGGTTCATCGAATCGGAGAGCTCGAAGAGCAATCCCAAGCGCGACTGGTATATGTGGAAGAACGGCAAAGGTCCGGGTGAGCCGCCGAACAACTGGCAGTCGGCCTTTGGACACTCTGCCTGGCAGTACTCGCCCAAGACCGACCAGTGGTACTACCACAAGTTCTACATCCAGCAACCCGATCTGAACTGGCGCAACCCGAAGGTCGAGCAGGCGATGTGGGGTAACGTGCGCTTCTGGCTGAAGAAGGGAGTGGCAGGGTTCCGGCTGGATGCCGTTCCGACGCTCTTCGAAGATCCGTCGCTCAAGGACGAGAAGATTCTCCCCGGTACAAACAAGTATGGCGACCCAAACATCGATGGCTCGCTGACGGAGAACCTGCCGGAGGTCCATAAGGTAATGCGCGACCTGCGCGATGTCACGAATGGCTTCCCCGGCAATCGGGTGCTGATTGGCGAGACGTATTTGCCGAACATACAGGAACTGCAGAAGTGGTACGGCGCCAATCATGATGAGCTGCAACTGCCGATGGACATGCAGGTGGGCTTCATCAACAAGCTGGACGTGAACGAGTTTCGCCAGCGCATCGACGAAGTCGAGCATGATATCGGTGGCAATCAGCCGATGCTGGTCTTCGACAATCACGATAATCCTCGCATGGATATGCGCTACGGCGATGGCAAACACAATGTCGACATCCAGCGCATGCTGGCGACCATCCTGTTCGCGACGCGCAGCACGGCGCTGATGTACTACGGCGACGAGATCGGGATGAAGACCACGCCGCCCACGCGGATTGAAGATGTGAAGGACCCGGTGGGCAGGACCGGCTGGCCTAACGAAAAGGGCCGTGACGGCGAGCGCACGCCGATGCAGTGGGATGGCTCGCCGGAGGCCGGCTTCACCACGGGCGACAAACCCTGGCTTCCGGTGCCGGACACCTACAAGACCGTGAACGTGGCCGAGGAAGTACGCGATGACGACTCACTGCTGAACTGGTACAAGCAACTGATTCAGCTTCGCCGCGACAATCCGTCGCTGCACTCGGGCAAGCTGACCTTGCTGAACACGACGGATACAAAAGTGCTCTCCTGGCTGCGGCAGACGCCAGGACAACCGGCAGTCGTGGTGGCCTGCAACTTCACCGCGGAGCCGCAGAAGATCAGCTTCGATCTTTCGCACCTGGGCATCACGAACAAGCAGGCGAAGACGCTGATGAAGACACCTGGCTCGAGCGATCCGGCATCGCTCGATGCGATTAACCTGCCGCCGTTCGGGGTGTATATCGGGCAGATGCAGTAACAGGAGGTATCTTGCTTCGTGCGGCGCGGCTCAGTCAGCTGCGCCGTTTCTGTTTGCGGCCAGCATGGCGTCGTATCGCGCGTAGATGCTCTCGAAGACACCGTCCCAGGAGGCGGAGAGTGCATACTGGCGCGCACGCTTGCGCATCGCGGCGTGGACCGCGGCATCGCTCGCGAGCATTGCGATGGCTGCGGCGAAGTCCTGATCGGCTCGAATATATCCGGTGTCACCATCGCGCACGATGCGGGCGGGGCCGCCGTCCGGTGTGACAATGGCGGGGACACCGGAGGCCAGCGCCTCCAGCACCACGTTGCCGAAGGTGTCGGTGTGCGAGGGAAATACGAACGCATCCATGTTGGCGTAGGCACGGGACAGATCGGCACCACGCAGGACCCCAGTAAACTTCGCGCGCTCTAAACGCTCGCGCAGCCAGGCTTCTTCTCCACCGTGGCCGACGATGAGGAAGCGGAAATTGCCCGTCCCCTGCCGGCGAAGCTGCTGCTCGATGGCGACCAGCAGGGCGACGTTCTTCTCAATCGATAGGCGGCCGACGAAGCCGAGGACGAAATCCGTATCGTCTGGGCGGCGATCGCGATACGCAGGCGAGAATGCCTCGGTGTCCACGCCTCGCGTCATCAGGTGGCAGGGGCGTCCGGTGGCGCGTTCAAGGGTTGCGCAGAGTTCCGCATTGGGCGCGAAGAGCATGCGCGCCTGCTTGTAATAGAGCGCGGTGCCCCAGAGTGCAGCGGATTCGATCTGCCGGCCGACGCGCGGGCCGCCGCCCCCGAAGAGACGCGTGAACCAGCCGGAGCGCGTGGCCGCATACTCGTGCACATTCGTGTGCCAAGAGGCGACCAGCGGCACGCGCAGGTGATGCGCGACCCACGCGCCGATGAAACCAAGTTCAGAAGGACCGGTGATGTGTAGGATGTCCGGGCGAAAGTGCCGGGTGTCTGCGAGGATGCGCGGCAGATGCCGCCAATACGCAAGGTCGAAGCGCAGGTCTTTTTCGACGGGGAACGAGAATGCGCTGCGCGGCAGCTCGAGTGTGCGGACCGGACCATCCTTGCTGGCGCCGTCGGTCGGTCCCGCGCGCACGCAGAGGAAGGGCAGACTACGGCGGCGAGCGAAGGCCTCGAAGTGCCGGCTGGTGTGCGCTACGCCGTTGATCTCGTGGAAGGCGTCCGGGAAGTATGCAACTCTGAGTGGAACTCGGGGCGGATTGGAGAGCGAGAGATCATCAGGCGCCGCGGGCATGAAGGGAGTGTATGCGGCACTCGCGGGAGGCGGAAGGCAGATTAGACGACCTCACCCTCGCCAAGAGCGAAGTGCAACTGTCGCGATTCGTTCCATGCCAGACGCAGACTGCCGCTGAATGGTGCGTGGCCCATGAGGCGTACGCATTGGATGCTGAGCCGCAACATCAGCGGCGCATGCCCGGCAGGCCAGAGCGCGCTCACAGGCTGGGGAATGTCGTTCGCGTCCGGGTGATAGACGCGCTCGTCCCAGCGGCGCGAGCCCTCGGGGAAGTCCGGGTAGTTGCGCACCGCGTCCACCATAGACCGCATGATGCGGTGCTTCCAGGGCTGCGCATACTGCGGCATGAAGAGGACGTGGCTCCGGCCTTCGTTGCGTACCTCGTGCACGAATTCGTTAAAGGAGGTGGCGTTAGTCAGGTTGATGTTGCCGTTCGGCTCCAGCCCATGGCGATCGCCTCCGGAGATGAGCAGCATGTTCCAGCGCGCGGCCAGGGAGCGCACCACTCGGTTCTCGTTCCAGCCACGGAGCCCGTTCAGTTCCAGGGCGTGGATGAACTCGCCGTTCTGCTCCAGGAACTCTTCCACGCGCAATGCGTGGCGGGCGCAGCCGATCTCGTAGAGGTCCCACATGGGATGGTTAAGGACGACGAGGACATTGGGCAGCGCATGGAGCGCGCTCAGCAGCTCGGTCAGTCGAGCGTCCGAGGAATGAGCAGTGAAGTCCGCGAAGGTGCGCATCCATTCCGCACCCTGGGCGCTGGGCAGGTTGTGGATGCCGAGATGAAAGGACTGATCGCCGGCGAAGGGGGCTGTCCACTCGACCGAAACTGGGATATGACGCGCGCTGGCGACGGTGCGCAGCAACTGCGGCGCTTCGATGTTGTCATGGTCGGTGATGGAGACGAGCGCGGCACGCTGCAGCCTGCTCTCGATCTGACGGCGCTCCAAATCGAAGGCGAGCCGCGGGGTGAGCGGCGGCGTCCAGTAGCCGCGGGCGTAGTCCACCTTCAGGATGGCGTGTTTCGAATGGATGGGTTCGAGCCGTCGATAGAGTCGCCCCCAAAAGCCGTCGCTTGCAATGACCTTGACGACGAAATCCAGCGTCTCTTTGGAGCGGTTGGTGTGACTGTGCAACGAGACGCCGGTGCTGAAGTCGCGCGCGGCATCGGGGTTCTTCCACAAGTAAGAGATCTGCGATCCCTTCATGGCTGTCTCCTCACACCTTGCACGTCTAGTATGAGAAAGGACCCATGAACGAGGCATTACGCAGATAAGAAGATGCCGTAACTTTCGTGCAACCTTAGTGCCAGATGCGGAAAGGAACCATACCAGTTACTGGATTTTACGCGTGGTAGTTAGCGCGTTTTTGCGATGTCTGGAGCGAAGTCCACATGGGTTTCGGGTCCATGTGTTCCGTCGGCCTGTGGAGCGTGGCGACTCTCCGGCTCGAGATGGTTGGTCGTAAGTCCATGTTGCAGCAGCGAAAAGGCCTCCTCCGGTGTGTCGGCGAACTGGAAGAGATCCAGATCCTTGGGCGAGATAGCACCCTTCTCCACCAAAGTGTCGAAGTTGATTACCGATTTCCAGTAGGCCGATCCATAGACGATCACGGTGATCTTCTTGGCCAGCTTCTCGGTCTGGGTGAGAGTTAGGATCTCGAAGGCTTCATCGAGCGTGCCGAAGCCGCCGGGAAAGACCACCAGCGCCTTCGCGAGATAGGCGAACCAGTACTTGCGCATGAAGAAGTAGTGGAACTCGAAGTTCAGCGCCGGCGTGATGTAGCGGTTCGGCGCCTGCTCGAAGGGCAGCTTGATATTGAGTCCGACGGTCGGGCCGCCGGACTCGTACGCGCCGCGATTGGCTGCCTCCATGATGCCGGGACCGCCGCCGGAGGTGACGACGAAGCGGCGCTGACGACCCTTCAATGTCATGGACCACTCGGTGAGCATGGAGGCCAGCCTGCGCGCATCTTCGTAGTAGTGCGCCATCTCCACGGCCGCCCCAGCGCGGCGGCACTTCAGCTCATTGGCGCTGCCGTCGTCCAACCTGCAGGCGTCCAACTCTGCGCCCTTTGCTGGCTGTTCATGAGGTGGCG
>JAUTWX010000079.1 GCA_030838385.1 Acidobacteriaceae bacterium | reverse complement strand
GTCACGACCTCGCTGCTCGCCGAAGGTGTGTGGTCCGCAAGCGTTTCGATCCAGGCGGCGCTGTGTGATGCGAAATTCTTCGGGCTGCACGATCGCAAGAATCCCGCGAATGCGGCGATGAACGTCTATCGCGCCAAGGATGACACCTGGTTCGTTCTCCTCGTCACGCCCGACAAGCTGGCGGCCGTCGCCAAGGCCATCGGCCGCCCTGACCTTCTGACCGATCCGCGTTTCTCCGATCCGGCGAAGCTGACGGCGAATATACCGCAGCTCACGGCGATCCTCGACGAGACCTTCTGCGCCGAGCCGATGGCGCATTGGTACGAGGTGTTCAATGGCGTTCACGTCACGTTCGGCGCGGTACGCGGGCCGCAAGAGGTGATCAACGATCCCCAGCTGCAAGCCAACGACATCATCGTTCCGCTCAATGGCGCCGGCGGCAAGCTCACGTCCACCATCAGCAGCCCGCTTCAGGTGCATGGCGTCGCCAAAGTGCCCGCGCAGCGCGCCCCGAAGATTGGCGAACACAACGAGGAAGTTCTCCGGCAACTCGGATTCAGCGCGGCCGAAATCGATGGTTTGCGTGCGAGCGGCGCCATTCCGAAAGCAAAGGAACATGCGGCTTAGCGTGGCGACACTGTCGGGGCGGCGGAGTCGCCCCGACCCTCGACTTGCAGTGAAATTCACCACAGGGACCAGGATTTCGACAATGGATGATATTGTTACCGAACGCACTGGAAGCATCCTGCGTGTGCAGTTCAACCGCCCGACCAAGCGGAACGCGATGACGTCAGCCATGTACGTGGCTCTCGCCGGCATCTTCAACGAGGCGGCGAAGGACGAGAACACACGTGTCGTGCTCTGGCACGGCGCGGGGGATTCGTTCTGTGCGGGCAACGATATCGAGGATTTTCTCAAGAATCCTCCAGGGCCAGGCGAATCGCCACAGGCCGGCCTCATGAAGGCATTTCTCAACTTCGACAAGCCAGTGGTCGTGGCGGTCCACGGCGCCGCCATCGGTGGCGGCACCACCATGCTGACGCACTGCGACTTCATCTATGCGGGCGAGAGCACGAAATTCCAGATGCCCTTCATCAATCTTGCCGTCGTGCCGGAATTCGGATCGAGCTGGTCCGTGCCGGCGCGGGCCGGCCATGTCCGTGCGGCGGAACTGATTTTGCTGGGAGCGCCGTTCGACGCCAGGCACGCCGCGGAGCTGGGTCTGGTTACCGAAGTCGTGTCCGACAAGGATGTCCTGGCAAGAGCGACCGAAACGGCCCGGAAACTGGCAGCGAAGCCGGCGAGCGCGCTGCAAGCCAGCAAGAGGCTCATGAAGCAACCATTTCGCGAGCAGCTCAAGGCGGCGATGAAGGCCGAGAACGAAGAGTTCAGTGCGCAAGTCCGCTCTGAAGACGCAAAAGAGGCGTTCACGGCGTTTCTGGAAAAGCGCAAGCCCGACTTCACGAGGACCGTCAAATCTCCAGCGGCCGTATAGGCATGGAGAATGACCATGGATAGACCGATGAATGTGTGCGTACTGGTTGGAAGCCTGCGGAAGGCTTCGTTCAGCGCGATGCTGGCGAATGCGCTGATCGCGCTCGCGCCATCTTCGCTGAAACTCGATGTCGTCGAAATCGGGCAATTGCCGTTTTACAATCAAGATCTTGAGACCGACCCTGCGCCCGCGCCATGGACCGCATTCCGCCAGCGCGTCAAGGCCGCTGATGCAGTGCTGTTCGTCACGCCGGAATATAACCGCTCGGTGCCGGCCGTGCTCAAGAATGCGCTGGATGTCGGCTCCAGGCCATATGGAAGCAGCGTCTGGGACCGCAAGCCTGGTGCGGTTGTCAGCAGCTCGCCGGGCGCGATCGCGGCCTTCGGCGCCAATCATCATCTCAGGCAGTCGCTGGTGTTTCTGAACGTGCCGACCATGCAGCAGCCCGAAGCCTATCTCAGTCATGTCGACAAGCTGTTCGATGAGCAGGGCAAGCTCGTCAGCGACGGCACCGGCAAATTCCTGCAGCAATTCATGCAGGCGTTCGCGAATTGGGTCGAGACGATCCGTTCCCAAGGTCACGCGTCTGACGCCTTCAGCTTGGCTCGCGCTGCTGTAAGGTGATATCGAATCATGGAGCGGATCACAACGAACTTTGGATTTAGCTCGACCGCAGCCGAGGTGATCGAAGGCGTCGATCTCAGCGGAAAGCACGCCATCGTAACAGGTGGGGCCTCCGGCATCGGTCTCGAGACAGCGAAGGCGCTCAGCGCCGCCGGTGCGGCAGTTACGCTGGCAGTGCGGCGGCCTGCTGCGGCACGCGCTATGGCGGAAGACATCCGGGTTTCGACAGGCAACAACGCCGTCGAGGTCAGATCTCTGGACGTTTCGGATCCGGCTTCGGTGAGAAGGTTCTGCGCCGACTGGACTGGACCCCTGCAAATCCTGATCAACAATGCCGGGATTATGGCTTTGCAGGATCTCCAACGAACGCCAGAGGGCTGGGAGATGCAGTTCGCGACG